>CAXMSM010000033.1:0-8985 GCA_964195655.1 uncultured Gammaproteobacteria bacterium
AAGGGGGCCAAGCCGGGTGAACCGTCGTGGCCGACCCCATGGGGCCGCGGGCGTCCTGGCTGGCACACCGAATGCGTCGCGATGTGCCAGGAATACCTCGGAACAGAATTCGACATCCACGCCGGGGGAATGGACCTCGTCTTTCCCCATCACGAGAATGAAATTGCGCAGGCCGAAGCAGTCGGGGACGGGTTCGCGCGGTTCTGGCTGCACAATGGCTGGGTCACCATGGGTGGCGAGAAAATGAGCAAGTCACTGGGCAACGTCCTGGCGGTACCTGCTGTGCTGCAACGGGTTCGCGCAGCCGAACTGCGCTACTACCTAAGTAGTGCGCACTACCGGTCGATGTTGGAGTTTTCCGAGAACGCGTTGCAGGACGCGGCGAAGGCCTATACCGGGATTGAGGATTTCCTGCACCGGGTGCGCGGCCGCGTAGGTGCGGTGGCCCCGGGCGAGTGGACGCCCGAGTTCGGGGCTGCGCTCGATGACGATCTCGCGGTGCCAGCCGCGCTCGCCGAGATTCATGCCGCCCGCGCAGAAGGCAACCGGGCCCTGGACGCTGGGGATCACGAGGCGGCGTTGGCCCAGGCGATGTCGATCCGGGCGATGATGGGGATCCTGGGCGCAGACCCGTTGGATGAACGCTGGGAGTCGCGCGACGAGACCTCGGACGCGCTCGCCGCGGTCGACGTGCTCGTACATGCGGAGGTCCGTCGGCGCGCGGATGCCCGGGCAAGCCACGATTGGGCGGAGGCCGACGCGATCCGCGACCGGCTCAAGGAGGCGGGCATCGAGGTCACCGACACCTCTGACGGTCCACAATGGTCACTGCTGGACGGGACGGACAAGTAATGGCGGGAAATTCTCAACGGCGAGGCGCGATACGCAAGTCGGGTACCAAGAAGGGACCGACCGTCGGCTCAGGCGGTGTCCGTCGCCGCGGGCTGGAAGGCAGAGGCGCGACACCGGCCGCCCGTCAGCGGCCGAACCACCCCGCGGCCAAGCGAGCCGCCAAGGCGGCCCGTCAGCAGCAGGGCAGGCGCAAGAAGACCGACGACACCGAGATCGTCCTCGGCCGTAACCCGGTGTTGGAGTGTCTGCGTGCGGGGGCACCGGCGACCGCGCTGTATGTGGCACTGGGAACCGACGCCGACGAGCGGCTCACCGAAGCCGTCCAGCTCGCTGCCGACAAAGGGATCTCGATCCTTGAGGTGGTGCGCCACGACTTGGATCGGATCGCGGCCAACGGCATGCACCAGGGCCTGGCTCTGCAGGTGCCGCCCTACGACTATGCGCATCCCGACGATCTGCTTGCCCTCGCCAAAGCTGATGCGACGCCACCGCTGCTGGTCGCGTTGGACAACATCTCCGACCCGCGCAATCTCGGCGCTATTGTCCGCTCGGTCGCGGCGTTCGGCGGTCACGGAGTGCTCATCCCACAGCGCAGATCTGCGTCGGTGATCGCGGTGGCATGGCGTACCAGCGCGGGGGCGGCCGCGCGGGTCCCCGTGGCGCGGGCGACGAATCTCACCCGGACGCTGAAGCAGTGGGCCGATTCCGGTCTGCAGATCGTCGGGCTTGACGCCGACGGCGGCACCGCGGTCGACGAACTCGACGGTGACGGGCCGATTGTGGTCGTCGTGGGTTCGGAGGGCAAGGGGTTGTCCCGCCTGGTCCGGGAGAACTGCGACGCCGTGGTGTCCATCCCGATGGCAGGTCCGACCGAGTCGCTGAACGCATCGGTTGCAGCAGGAGTCGTGCTCGCCGAAATCGCCCGGCAGCGAAGGACTTAGAGGGCGCTGCAGGCTACTGGAGGCCACTGGAGGCCACTAGAGCCAAGGTCAGCTCCACGGGTCGGTGCGCCGCCATAGCGTGGGGAGGTGCAAGTCGACGCCGTCGTCGGCGGCGAGCTGAGTCAGTACCCGCATAGAGACGTCGAGGTTATCGCCGGCATAGGGCAACGCGCGCAACGGCTTGTCCAGTGGGCGGAAGAAGTCGTCCCAGTGGGTAAGCACCACCCGGCGAGCGCCGACCATCCGCACGGTCTGTACCCAATACTCGGTGATGTAGCTGGGTGGCTGCAGCCCTAGTTGGCCGACGCCAAGGTAGGCAACGGTAGCGCGCTGGCCGGCCAGGGCGCCCGGCACGAATCCGGCGCTGCCGACGATCAACAGCTGCCGTTCGGTCGGGCGGTGGTGCACGAGCAAGGACCACGCCTCACCGCACTTGTACGCCGACGCCTTCGCCGGTGGGACGACCGGTGCGGTGATGGCACCGGGAAAGCGATCCGGCGGGCAGTGGCCACCTTCGATCAACGTGATGTCGTAGTTGCCCACGGTGACGTGTTCGCCGGACTCGACCGTGTCGACACGTTCGAGGCCGTGTCCGCGCCCGATCTGAGCCGCCGACGCGCCACCGATTAGACGTGCACCGGTCAGCCGGGCGACCGTTGCGGAATCCATCGCGTGGTCGTAGTGGGTATGCACCGGAATCACCGCTTCGAGGCGATTGGCCCCTAGTTGCGAAAGTCCAGCGTCGATTCGTGGGCGCGACGAGGCCAATGCGCGCGCCGCGACGGTGGAAAGGCTTGGCCGGGAAAAGAATCCGTCGGTCATCACCGCCGAACTGCCGTCGTCGATGAGCAGCGTCGTTACGCCGCCCCACGCCACCGAGAGTGGGGTCGCCGACGATGCGCCGGGGACGTCGAAGCGAGCAGAGTAAGCCCCGAGATCCGGTCGGCCGAGCTTTAGGCGCATACCGCCACCCTAAGGGCCAACAAGGAATCCGGGCGCTAACTGAACGGGGCCAGCCTCACGCCCTCGGCGGTGAGCCGCTCGCGCACCGCGCTGGCGATGAGCACCGCGCCGGGCGAATCGCCGTGTACGCAGATGGACTCGACGGCGATCGGGATGGTGGAACCGTCGACCGCGGTGAGCTGACCGTTCTCCACCAGGGAGGCAACCCGTTCGCTGATCTCGCCGACGTCTGAGAGCACGGCATGGGGTTCCCGACGTGAGACCAGCCTTCCGTCCGGACGGTAGGCCCGGTCGGCGAACGCTTCGGGCACGGTTCGCAGACCCAGCCGCCGAGCCTCCGCGAAGAACGCCGACCCTACCGATCCCAGCACCGGCAGCTCCGGATCTACCGCATGTACAGCCTCCGCCACAGCGCGAGCTTGCTCCCGGTGCTCGACGATCGAGTTATACAGCGCACCATGGGGTTTGACATAGCTAACTACGGATCCGGCGACACTTGCGAGGGCCTGTAGGGCGCCGATCTGGTAGATCACATCAGCGGCCAGTTCGTCGGGTGGGACGTCGATGAATCGTCGACCGAAGCCAGCCAGGTCTCGATAGCTCACCTGTGCACCGATGCGGACGCGGCGCTCGGCCGCGGCGCGGCAGGTGTAGGCCAGGGTAGCGGCGTCGCCGGCGTGGAATCCGCATGCAATGTTGGCGCTGGAGACCAGGTCGAGCATCGCGTCGTCGTCTCCGAGGCGCCACACCCCGTAACTCTCACCGAGGTCGGCGTTGAGGTCGATGGATGCGCCAGGCATGGGGCCAAGACTAGACCGCGTGGCGAGGGTGGCGCCTTGCTCAGATATGAACGAATCAGATAGGGGCCGTTGACTTACTTCACACTGCTTCCCGGTTGGCGAGGAAGTGGTGTAGTAGCGCGGTCTGAACACCCGATGTGCAAGATGAGATGAAAATGGTTATCATTAACGAGTGATCGCATTCTCGAGCAATAGATTGCGCCCACTTGCCGCGGCGCTCATGTTGGCCACGCCGTTTGCCTTGGCAGCTTGTGGAAGCAGTGACGAGCGAGCGGTGTCCAGTGAGCCCTCGACTGCGGCTCGCGGTGAGTGCCCCGCCGATCCTGTTGACGTCGTAGTCAGCGTCGATCAATGGGGTGACATCGTCTCCCAGTTGGGTGGCGAATGCGCCAACGTGACAACAGTCCTGGCCAGTTCCTCGGTGGATCCACACGACTACGAGCCAGCCCCGTCGGACGCGGCCCTGTTCGATGGTGCGCAACTTGTCGTGATGAACGGTGGACACTACGACGAGTGGGCTGCGAAACTGGCCGCCGTATCTGCGCCTGCCGCGCCGATGATCAGCGCCGTCGCACTCACCGGCGAGCACCAGGGTGATACCGGCCACGAACATGCCGACGAAGGCAACGTGCATGTCTGGTACGAGCCGTCGGCGGTGAACGAGGTCGCCAAGGCGGTGACCGCCGAACTGAGTGCGCTGTCGCCCGACGCGGCTGGCTACTTTGAGCAGCGCCACACCGGGTTCGGGAACGTTATGAGGCCCTACGATGAAGCCATTGAGACCGTAAAGTCCGCTGCCGCCGGAAAGAGCTTCGCAGCCACTGAGACCGTGTTCGATCACATGGCCGCTGCGCTGGGCTTGGATGACCACACGCCCGAGGGGTATCGACTCGCCTCGGCGAACGGGGCGGAACCGGCGCCAGCCGACTTCGATGCGTTACTCCGGCTTCTCGATGAGCGCGGCGTGGACGTGCTCATATACAACACTCAAACGGAAGGGTCTGTGCCAGAGAAGATCCGCGCAGCAGCCGAGGATGCTGGAGTGCCGGTAGTCGAGGTCACTGAGACAGTGCCACCCAACACTGAGTCATTCCAGACCTGGCAGGTTGCACAACTCGACTCCCTTGCTAAGGCCCTTGGTGTCCCTGCGTGAGGAGGCGCCTCATCCGGCGCTGGAATTCGGTAATGTCAGCGTCGCCCGTGGCGGCAGGGTGATCTGGTCGGATTCGACGCTGCACGTTGAGGCCGGTCAATTCGTGGCACTAATCGGGCCGAACGGGTCCGGGAAAACCACTCTGCTTCAGGTGATTCTGGGACTCGTTCCGAACTCCACCGGTACCGTGCAAGTATACGGTGAGCGACCTGGGGCGCTCAATGACGAAATCGGTTATGTACCACAGAATTACGATGCCTACGCTAGCGATGCCGTACGCGCCTGGGATGCCGTGTTGTTGGGGTTGACCGGACGTCGATGGGGGTTTGCCCGGGCGAGTGCCGATGACCGGCGCCGAATCGATGAGGCGTTGCGTTGGGTCGAGGCCACCGACTTCGCCGACCGAAGGCTGTCGGAACTCTCGGGAGGGCAGCGTCAGCGGATCGCACTCGCCAGCGCACTGGTGGCTCGCCCGAAGATGTTGATCCTCGACGAGCCGCTGGCATCGCTGGATCTGCGGAACCAACGCGAGATCGTCACGCTGCTGGCTCGTCTCAAGCAGGAGTTGGGCGTGACCATACTCGTCGTGGCGCACGACCTGAACCCGCTGCTGGCGGTCCTCGACAGCGTGATCTACCTTCTGGATGGTCACGCGCATCACACCGCGGTCGGTCAGGTCGTGGATTCCGAACTCCTCACCCACATGTACGGCACGCCGATCAAGGTGGCACATACCCTGCAGGGCGACCTCTATATGCGGAGTACGTGATGACGCTGACCATCGCTGCGATGGGCTATCAGGACAACTGGATGCAGATTCTGGGCTCGTCGTTCATGCGCAACGCGTGGGTGGGTGGAACGATCGTCGCCCTGGCCGCCGGGCTGATGGGGTACTTCATCGTTGTGCGCAATTCGTCGTTCGCTGCGCACGCCTTGGCCCATGTCGGTCTGCCGGGGGCAACCGGCGCCGTGTTGCTCGGCCTGCCCGCAGCATTGGGCTTGGGTGTGTTCTGCGTCGGCGGCGCGCTGGTGATCGGTGCTCTGGGTAAGCGGGCGACCGATCGCGACGCCGCGACAGGCACAGTCCTCGCGTTTGCGACCGGGCTCGGGCTGTTTTTCAACTCGCTGGCCACCCGCAACTCATCGACACTGACAAATGTCCTGTTCGGGAATCTGCTCGCGATCACCACGGACCAGCTGTTGGGATTCCTCGCGTTGTTGATGGTGCTAGCGGCGAGCATCACGGTCATCTACCGTCCACTGTTGTTTGCCACTGTCAACAGCCAGGTTGCCGAAGCCAAAGGTGTTCCAGTGCGAGGCTTGTCGATCGCGTTCATGGTTCTGCTCGGAGTCACCATTACGATGGCTGTCCAAGCTGTGGGGACACTACTGCTTTTCGCGCTCGTCGTTACGCCCGCGGCGACGGCGCTCATGTTGACCGCACGTCCGGTTGTTGCGATGGCTGTCTCGGCGGTCATCGGGTTGGTCTCGGTGTGGGTAGGTCTCGCGGCTTCGGCGATATTCAATCTGCCGCCGAGCTTCGTGATCGTGACGATCGCGTGTGGTATTTGGATGTCGGTCTGGGCAAGCAGTCGGATGCCGCGCCTGCGCCGCAGTTCCGGCGGGCACTCCCGTGCGTCCACCAGTCACACCGAGCACGGCCAGAAGCCGGTCGCCGCGGTGTCGGGCGATCCTGGCCACCCTCGTCGCTGAATTCCAGATTTCCCGCCAACTATCTTCAAGGCCACATCCGGCCCGATCAGTTGTCGGTTGAACTGGCATGGGCATTGCGCGGTCGGCTTCCGTCCATGCGCAAACAGTGATCGCTAGTCTGACAACCTGCGCCGGACGTCGAGTAGGTAGTTCAATACCGCCGTTACGTCTTCCGGAGAATCGATGCGGTAGGCAGCAGCTGTCTCGCCCGGCCCGACCTTCACACCGATGTCAGCATCACCCAGGCGTCGGAAAGCCTTCTCGTCAGTGACGTCGTCGCCGAAGAACACCACCGCAGTCGCGTTATGCCGTTCGCGAAGGATGTCGATCGCCTCGCCCTTGTCGGTTGAGATCACCGCGAACTCGAGGACGGCCTTGCCCTCGGTGGTGTGCGCATTCCAGGACTCAGACGCCGCCCGCGCTTCGCGCAGAGCATCCTGGCCGTGGACAGGACTGGCATTGCGGACGTGCAAAGCGACGCTGGCCGGTTTCGTCTCGACCGTCACGCCCGGCTTGCCGGACGCGATGGAAGTCAACGTATCGGTGATCGTCTTCAGCAACTCCAGATCGATCTCGTTGGAGAACCCCGAGTCGAATTCGGCGCCGTGGCAACCGACCAGAGACACGGTCGACGGCATCGCCGACAGCGAGCGCAGATCACGCAGCGCGCGTCCGGAAATCAGCGCGGCGGAAGTCTCAGGCAGGTCGGCGAGTTCGATGAGAGCCCGCCGGGCGTCCGGGAGTGGCCGGGCGTCGGCCGGATTGTTGACGATCGGCGAAAGGGTGCCGTCGAAATCAGAAGTGACCAGCAGCCGCGGAGTCCACGCCGCCCTGTCGAGAGCAGTGCACAACTCGGAGGGTAGATCCACCGGGACACTCCCCCGAGTCGTCCCCTGCCCTTCGGGCGTGGGCCCATCGCTCCTGCCCACCGGTCAGATCTTTGGCTCGTCGCCGTCTCCGATGAGCAACCGCACGGCCAGATCCAGTCGCTTGCTGACGTCGGTTGCCGAGGCGCGCCGCGTCAGCCACGCCAGCAGGTTGGACAGCCACACGTCGGAAATGACCCGTGCGATGTGGTACTGCTCTTCGGTGGGTTCGCCGTCGCTCATAGCCCGGGCGAACATCGAGTCCATCAGCTTGCCTACGTAGTCGACCTCACCGGCCGCCGACGCGTCGGCGAAGACGAACGCTCGGGTCATGGCCTCGGTGAGCAGCGGGTTGCGTTGCATCGCCCGGTTGAGCTTGCCGACCATGATGTTAAGACGCTGATATGCGGTGACGCCGGCCGAGAGCGCGGCCCGGTCGGTCTTGGAGTCGATGCGTTCGAACTCCCGGCCCAGCGCGGACACGAGCAGATGGACTTTCGACGGGAAGTACCGATACAGGGTCCCCACCGCGACGTCGGCGCGTTCAGCCACGGCCCGCATCTGGACGGCTTCGTAGCCGCCTTTCGACGCGATCGCCAGAGTGGCGTCGAGGATGCGCTTGCGGCGCTCGCGCTGCGCTTCAGAACCCAGTTCGGACTCGGCCAGTACCGCCACGTTCATCACTTGACGCGGTCGCGATCCGGACCCAGCGGCCCCAGCGGGGCGCGCTGATGACGGCAACTTCTCTGATGACAACTCAGAGGTCCCGGGCATCCCACGAACGGCTCCTAAGTGATGGGGTCCCGCTGAAAACGATACGCATACCGATCCCCGTTTCCTCACCTCAGTGCTGTGTCGACACCCGCGTGTTCTGCTGCGATGGCGGTCGACTTGACTGACGAACGCTGGCACTATTAGAACACGTTCTAGTGGGAAGTGCCGTCTTCTCGCCCAATCGCTAGGAGTGCCGGTGTCGGCTCAATCTCTGAAAACCTCGGCGATCATCACCGACGAGCAGTCCGCCGCGCGCGAACTGGTCCGTAGCTGGGCCGCAGGGTCCATGTCGGTGGACGCCGCACGAAATGTGGAGCAAGGAGATCCCGCAGGGTGGCGTACGCCATACGAAGGCCTGGCGCAATTGGGGATCTTCGGCGTTGCGCTCCCGGAGGAACACGGCGGAGCCGATGGCACTGTGGCAGATCTCTGCGCGATGGTCGAGGAAGCGGCCGCGGCGTTGGTACCGGGTCCGGTGGCGACGACGGCCCTGGCCACCCTCGTGCTGGACGCTTCACACGGGGATCTGCTCGGGGCCCTGGCGGCCGGCGAGCGCACCGCCGGGGTCGCGCTGACGGCTGAGCTGTCCTACGCGGATCGCAGCGTCTCGGGCGTCGCACCCTTGGTGCTCGGCGCCGATGCTGGCGCAATGTTGCTGCTGCGTGCGGGTGACCGCTGGCTGCTCGTCGACGGCGCTGCCGGCGGCGTGACCGTGGAACCACTCAAAGCCACCGATTTCTCCCGCCCGTTGGCGCGGGTGGTGTTCGATGGCGCAGCTGCCCAGGAGCTGTCCGTGTCCGCGGAACGGGTCGTCGATCTGGCGGCGACTCTGCTGGCTGCCGAGGCGGCGGGGCTTGCCCGCTGGCTCCTTGAGACCGCGACCGAGTACGCGAAGGTCCGTGAGCAGTTTGGTAAGCCGATCG
>CAXMSM010000034.1:0-4147 GCA_964195655.1 uncultured Gammaproteobacteria bacterium
CGCCTATGTCGCCCCGTGGCATCTTTCGGCTCACCAGTGGTACACGTGGGTGATCGCAATCCTCGGTGTGGACCTGCTGTTCTACACATACCACCGCACCGCGCACCGGGTGCGGTTGATCTGGGCTACCCATCAGGCCCACCACTCCAGTAAGTACTTCAACTTCGCGACCGCTCTGCGACAGAAGTGGAATAACAGCGGCGAGATTCTGATCTGGATTCCGTTGCCACTGCTGGGTGTTCCACCGTGGATGGTGTTCGTCAGTTTCTCGATCAATCTGGTCTATCAGTTCTGGGTCCATACGGAGCGAATCGGCAAGCTCTGGCGGCCAATCGAATTCGTCTTCAACACGCCATCCCACCATCGGGTGCACCATGGCACCGACCAGGAGTACCTGGACAAGAACTACGGCGGGATACTGATCATCTGGGACCGGCTGTTCGGCACTTTCCAGCGCGAGCGGTTCCGGCCCCACTATGGACTGACCAAGGCGGTCGAGACGTTCAACATCTGGAAGCTGCAGACGCACGAATACGCCGCGATCGGCCGTGATGTGCGCGCCGCGCGAGGTATGCGGGAAAAACTCGGCTACATCTTCGGCCCGCCCGGCTGGCTGCCGGTGGTGCCGCGTACGGCGAGCCGCACCGCGCACCCATCCACAACGGCGCCTTCGTCCGGGCCGGATTCCATCAGCCTGGGCTTCGATTCCTGAGTTCTAATGTAACGCCCCTTTTCCTGATCGCGATGTCCCTGTTACGCAAGCCGCCAGAGCAAATGCCAACCAGCGGCCGGAAGAGCGAGGGGTCGCAATGTCTGATTGGTCGTCAATAGGTTCACCACATAGATTGCCGCAGTTTCTACTAGTGGTGGTGGCGGCGATCGCCGCACTGTTGCTGCCAACAGCATCTGCGGGGGCCCAACCAGGCGTCATAGTCCATCCCGGCATGGAGATCCATCAAGATTCGGTGTTATGCACCCTCGGCTACGTCGACCCCCAGACACGGTTGGCGTTCACCGCGGGCCATTGCCGGGCGTCGGGGTCGGTATCGGACAAGCAGGGCACCATGATCGGCACTCAGGGTTCCTTCCGCGACAACACACCTGATGGAACGACGGTTACGACCAACCACCAGATCACCGACTGGGAGGTGATTCACCTGACGGCCGACGTCCTGATCAACAATGTGCTGCCCAACGGGCACGTTCTGGTCACCGATCCGTCAGTGCTACCGGTGGTCGGCATGCCCGTCTGTCACTTCGGTGTGGTGACGGCGGAGAGTTGCGGGGCCGTCGAGGCCGTCAACAACGGCTGGTTCACGATGGCCAATGGTGTGGTCAGCAAGAAGGGCGACTCGGGAGGCCCGGTGTACACAACCACCCCGGATGGCCGGACCGTGCTGATCGGGATCTTCAACAGCACCTGGGGTGTCCTGCCGGCCGCGGTGACGTGGCACGTCGCCAGCCAGCAGGCCCGTGAGGACACCATCTTGGCGGCGTCGGCCAGCCTTGCGGCGCCGCCCGTCCAGCCTTAACCACCGCTGGAGTTATTCTCGAAGCAATGCTCGACCAGACGCCTGTCCAGATTGCGTGGGTAACCCGGGACCTCGCGGCCACCGAAGCGGTGCTGACCTCGCTGCTGGGCGCCAAAAAATGGGTCCGCATGCCCGGGGTGCACTTCGGCCCGGAAACATGCCGGTACCGCGGCCAACCCGCTGACTTCGTCGCAGATATTTCCCTCAGCTACGCCGGGGACACTCAGCTCGAATTGATCGCACCGGTGTCGGGCCTCAACATCTACACCGAGTTCCTGGACCAAAGCGGGCCAGGACTGCACCACATCTGCGTCGAGGCCAAGGATTCCGAGCGATTCGACGCCGCAGTCAGCGACGCCGAAGGCAACAAGCTACCCGTCGTCATGGCGGGCACAATGCCCGGCGGGATGCGGTTTGCTTATGTTTCGGCCGAAAACTCGGGTGTTCCCTACATCGAGATCGCCTACATTCCGCCCGAAATCCACGCTTTCTTTGACCAAATCAAGCAGCAGACCACATGAACCGGAAGACCATATGAACTGGAAGACCATATGAAGCAGGAGCAGCCGTGACCATGCAGCACATCCCGGAAACCGTGAACGTGCATGACGTCACCTCATGGTCCGAAGAGGCCGACGTGGTGGTCCTCGGATTCGGAATCGCCGGCGGATCCGCGGCCGTCAGCGCCGCAGCAGCTGGAGCCCGCGTGCTGGTACTGGAGAAGGCCGCGGCAGCCGGCGGGACGACATCGATGGCCGGCGGCCACTTCTATCTCGGCGGGGGCACTGCTGTACAGCAGGCGACCGGCCATTCCGATTCACCCGAAGAGATGTACAAGTATTTGATCGCGATGTCCGGCGATCCAGAACACGACAAGATTCGCGCCTATTGCGACGGCAGCGTGGACCACTTCAATTGGCTTGAGGCGCTTGGCTTTCAATTCGAGCGGAGCTTCTACCCCGGCAAGATAGTCGTCCCGCCGGGCACCGAGGGGCTCTCTTACACCGGCAACGAGAAAGTATGGCCGTTCTGCGAGCAGGCTAAGCCGGCGCCACGCGGACATTCCGTTCCGGTCCCCGGCGAGTTGGGCGGCGCGGCAATGGTGATCGATCTGCTGCTCAAGCGCGCCGCGGACCTGGGTGTGCAGTTCAGGTACGAGACCGGCGCAACAGGGCTCGTGGTGGACGACAGCGGCGCGGTGGTCGGCGTGCGCTGGAAACACTTCGGTGAAACCGGCGAGGTCAGGGCCAGGACAGCCATCATCGCCGCAGGCGGCTTCGCGATGAACGCCGAGATGGTGGCCGAATACACTCCCGCGCTCGGTCAGGAACGCAAGACCAAACACCACGGAGCGGTGGCCCCCTTCATCCTGGGCAATCCCAATGACGATGGCCTGGGCATCCGGCTGGGCGTCTCCGCGGGTGGCGTAGCCGCCAACATGGATCAACTGTTCATCACCGCTGCCGCCTACCCTCCCGAAATTCTGCTCACGGGCGTCATTGTGAACAAGGACGGGAAGCGGTTCGTCGCCGAGGACTCGTACCATTCGCGCACCTCGGCTTTCGTGCTCGAGCAGCCCGATCAGTCGGCGTATCTCATCGTCGACGAAGCCCATCTGCAGATGCCCAAGATGCCGCTGATCCGTTTCATCGACGGATGGGAGACGGTCTCGGAGATGGAGGCCGCGCTTGAGATCCCGGCGGGCAACCTCGCCGCGACCCTGGACCGCTACAACGCGAACGCAGCCAACGGCGAAGACCCGGACTTCCATAAGCAACCGGAATATGTTGCGGCACAAGATACCGGCCCGTGGGCGGCCTTCGACCTGACGTTGGGCCAGGCGATGTACTCCGGGTTCACGCTGGGCGGGCTGAAGGTGTCGATTGACGGCCAGGTGTTACAAGAGGACGGCAGCGTGGTCCGCGGGCTGTACGCGGCGGGCGCGTGCGCGTACAACATCGCCCAGGACGCCAAGGGCTACGCCAGCGGCACCCAGCTCGGCGAAGGTTCGTTCTTCGGGAGGCGGGCGGGAGAACATGCAGCGCGCGGAATTGTAGGGCACTAGCCGCGGGCGGGCTCGTCGCCGACGCCACCGAGGTGCCAGCGACCGTCGCCGAGCAGCTGCAGCTCCTGGGAGTGGTGCTGTTCAACCGTGCTCCGATGGCTGACGCTCACCAGGATCGTGTCCGGCAGCTGGGTGCGGACGAGCCGGTAGAGCATCAACTCCAAGCCCTCATCGAGTGCCGAGGTCGACTCGTCGAGAAACACCGCTTGGGGCTTGGTCAGCAGAATTCGGGCGAAAGCAATACGTTGCTGCTCGCCGGGAGAAAGCACTTTGGCCCAGTCCTGCTCTTCGTCGAGCCGGTCGGCCAGATGGGGCAGCGCAACCTGATTGAGGACCGCACGCAGGTCATCATCGGTGACGGTGCCGGTCTCATTCGGATACGACACGACGGTGCGCAGATCGCCCAGCGGCACGTAGGGCAGTTGCGAGAGGAACATCGTCGCGTTCCCCTCGATCGGGTATCGGATGGTACCCGACGTGAAGGGCCAGAGGCGTCCGAGGCTGCGCAGCAAGGTGGTCTTCCCACTGCCGGATGCGCCGGTGATCACCA
>CAXMSM010000035.1:0-2339 GCA_964195655.1 uncultured Gammaproteobacteria bacterium
TGTAGTGGTGAGACGCGGATGCCGTAGTGGCCATCAGCCACGGCGGTTGCTGCGGCGGACACCTCGGCAACCGAGCGCTGCAGGCGGCTGCTGAAGTAGGCGGTCACCATCAGCGCGGTCAAGGCAGCGACGCCGACCGCCACCGATACCGAGATTGCGGTGGCGTAGCGGTAGGCCTGCTCGGCGTGAAACTGCCCATCGGAGTCATGAGAGACCCCGGCCTGAAGTAGGTGTTCCCGAAACAGCGGTGGGCCCACCACCGAGGCCACGCCCCAGGTCGTGGCCCCGCCCGCGGCGAGCACCATCGCTTGTGCCACAAGAAGCCTGGCACCGACGCCGAAACGCCACCATTGCCGATTATCGCGCTCGACACCATCGGCCCTCTCCACGCTCACAACCCACCCGCCATCCGATATCCGACGCCGCGCACGGTAAACACAAAAGTCGGGTCGGCCGGGTCGTCACGCAGTTTCCGGCGAAGATGGCCGACGTGGACGTCGACGAGGTGGTCATTGCCCACCCACGGCTCGCCCCAGATCGAATCCAGCAGTTGCCGACGGCTTAACACCACACCCGGCCGCGCCGACAGAGCGGCCAAGATATCGAACTCCGTGCGCGTCAGGGCCACCGATTCTCCATCGAGGAGGACTTCTCGGCCGGCCACATCAATCGACAGCGTTCCGAATACCCGCGGCGGAGATAGCGGCTGGGTGCGCGTGTCGCGGGCAGGGCCAAGCTGCGAATTGACGCTACGCGGCCTGCGCAGCATCGCACGGATACGGGCCACCAGCTCGCGCGGGCTGAACGGTTTAGTGACATAGTCGTCGGCCCCCACCGAAAGCCCTACAACAGTGTCGATTTCGGTGTCGCGGGCAGTCAACATCACCACATACGCATCGGAGAAGACGCGCAGCTGGCGGCACACCTCGATCCCATCGATCCCCGGCAACGCGAGGTCCAACACCACCACGTCGGGATCGACCTCGCGCGCCAGCGTGACCGCGTCTGTCCCGTTGTGGCAGACGGTCACCTCGAACTGTTCGCGTTCCAGATAGCTGGCCAGGATCCTGGCCAGTGGCACCTCGTCATCGACGACAAGCGCCCGGTAACCGGCGCCGGTAGAAGAAGCAGCTGCCGCAGAGTCCATTCACCCATCGTGCCGGTCCCACGACCAAACCGGCTCACCCGGCTGATTCTTGAGCAAATCTTCACACAACCATCATCGATTTCACTGATCAGCCGGCCCACCCTGGGAGTGGGAAGAAAGGGAACGCCAGTGGCCCTCTGGGCATGGTCAGTAATCGGTGCGGGAGCCGCCCCCTTGACAGCTGCGGGTTTGGCTGCGATCTGGAGTGTCGTCGTCACGGGGGTGCTCGCCCTGAACCGGCCAGTGCGAGGTCTCCGGTGAGTGAACAGCTTCTCGGCGCAAACCAGTTGAGTCGCAGGAGTTTCCTGGCGGCCACACTGGCCAGTGGTGTCACAATAGCCGCCTGCGAACGCCCGAACAACCCTCACGCAACCGGTACCGTGAGCTCTGATGCCGTCGCC
The DNA here is from genome assembly GCA_964195655.1 of uncultured Gammaproteobacteria bacterium. Lineage (GTDB taxonomy): Bacteria > Actinomycetota > Actinomycetes > Mycobacteriales > Mycobacteriaceae > Mycobacterium. Next base: position 1,549 of record CAXMSM010000035.1, read on the forward strand.
GCAGCCGAGGCCGCTCGACCGCACACCGGGAATGCTGTGTCGGCGAATCTCACTGCTGCTCAATCGGACATCGATGTGGGCGGCACGGTGGCCCGCACACTGGCCTACAACGACCAGGTTCCAGGACCTCTGATCCGCGCGACGGTAGGCGATGAGTTGGTGGTCAACGTCGTCAACGGACTCGAGCACCCGTCGTCGGTGCACTGGCACGGCCTCGCGTTGCGCAACGACATGGACGGTGCAGCACCCGCCACCCCGAACATCAGCCCCGCCGGCCGGTTCACGTATCGCTTCGCCTCCCCGTATGCGGGTACCTACTGGGCGCACCCGCACACCGGATTGGACGCCGACTATGGGCTCTACCTGCCGGTGATCATCGACGATCCGGCCGAGCCCGGCCGCTACGACGCCGAGTGGATCGTCGTGCTCGACGACTGGACCGCCGGAGTGGGCAGCAGCCCGCAGCAGATCTTCGACGGACTACGGGCGATGGGCGCAGCGGGGCACGGTTCATCGATGCCGGATATGCCTGGCATGGAGCAGGCTGACGCGGGTGAAATGCGCGCAGTTCCCGGCGTCGGTGGCGTCGAAAGAAGCGACCTGTTGGGCGGGGACGCAGGTGACGTCAGCTACCCGCACTACCTGATCAACGGGCGGATGCCGACTGCGGCAACAACAATGGCGGCCAGGCCAGGGCAGCGTGTGCGCATCCGAATCATCAACGCCGGCTCTGACACTGCGTTCCGGGTTGCTCTGGCCGGGCACCGGATGACGGTTACCCACACCGACGG
>CAXMSM010000036.1:0-7410 GCA_964195655.1 uncultured Gammaproteobacteria bacterium
GCTTAACCCCGTGACCTAGGTAGCCGGGCACGGCTTGGGGCACAAGGGGCGCGCGCACGCCGCGTCGCATCGAATCGATCAGCGCGGGGATCGCGCGTTTGCCGCGGGGGTCGCGGTGCGCGAGTGGCGCACTCGCCGGACATATCAGCCAGATGGAGCTGCTCACAGCAAGTGAGGATCGAAAGTTACCCGTTGGGCGGTGTGGTGCAGGTCCATCTGGTAGTACTGGTTCAGTTGAGGGGATTCCTGAAGAGGGATGTCGGTTGTATTTGAAGCCGAAGACATTCATACCGACGAATCTATTCGCGGTTAAAGGAAGGGGCCAGTGGTGACGAAAGTGCGGGCGGTATCAATTAGTTTATTGTCGATGACGGCTGCTTTTCCGGCAATAACACTTTCAGCACCAACGGCTAAAGCCGAATATTGCGAGTATCCCGCTGTCGGCATTGCCGTGAACGCGCTCCTCGGGGGCGGTTCCTTTTGCAACTTTCCCACCGAGATCAACGGGAGTCACTTGCACTGCGAGGCTGGCAGTTTCGGTTTCGGCGGGGGAGGCACAGGAGGCTTAAGCGTGGACGGCATCTTGGGCGTTGGCGGATCGAGTTGCACCTGGCGATGCCCTGACAACACGGTGGCACCGGCACCGAATCCTCCTGGCGCGTGGAAATCGTATATGATCCCTCAGCCGAACGCCTGCGCGGACCATATGGAACCGGCTGGGCCTTTTTCTGAGCCGGTGCGTCCTGACGAGGGGATCATCCCCCCCGAGGGCACTCCTACATTTCCGGGACCACCTGAATTGCTGGAAGATCCAGAAATAGCACCGGGATTACCTGATTCACTAGAACCGGAAAACCCTAATCCATGAAACTCTGGCGCCCAGGCATCGGAAGGCATATCGCTACCGCGTTCGTAGATTCGTTGTAGCCGCGCGCACAGTACAACATTCGCGCCACCGGCCACGTGGCCAAGCTGCGACGCGACCTATCGGTTTGAGCTAGGGGTGTAGTGCGCGAGTGTGCGCATATGTTGAGCCTGGGGTGTAGTGCGCGAGTGTGCGCATATGTACGCGTTGGCCCGCGTTTCGCGGTGTAAAGCGCACAATCGCAGGGAACTGTGCAAACGCGCAGGCTCACGGGGCCACGGGGACACGGGGCCACGGGGCCACGGGGCCACGGGGAAAGTCAGCGTTCTTCGAGCACTGCGACTGCCGCTGCGTATTCAGCCTCGTGGGTCAACGACAAGTGGATCGTCACCTCTTTGAGGTGCTCGGCGACGGCGCCTGAGAGTCGGACGCGAGGCCTGCCCCACATGTCCGTGACGACCTCGATGTCGCGGTGAATGCCCTCGGGCAGGACAGGCCGCTTCGAGAACCGCGACCCCGACCAGGCCTTGATCACCGCCTCCTTGGCCGCCCACCTCGCCGCGAGGTGGCGCGCCGCTGACGAACTCTTGTCGGCGGCGTCGCGCCGCTCACCCGGGGTGAACGTCTCGGCAAACACCGTGCCCGGCCGGTCCACCTGTTCGGCGAAGTCGGGAATGGATACGAGATCAATGCCTATCCCGACAATGCCCACACCGCAGCACGCTATCTCACCGGTCAACGCTCATACACGTCATCCTCGCCCAGTCGCGATGCCGCGTCGAGCAGCATCGCCGCCTCCTGCGCCTTCTCCGGATGCTCATGGTCGAAGCGACGGTCGGCCGGCCGCTCATACATAGGTCGCCCGCCGGCGATCGCCGACGCCAGCCTGCGCTGACCGGCAAGACTTCGCTCACCTGCTTGAGCGGTGTAGACCTCCCGCTGCTCGGGACTCAGCGCCGCCAGGAACGCCTGCGGGTGCACAAGGGCGACCATTCCCGAGACATGGCCGAACCCCAGACTGGTCACCAAGCCCGCTTTGAGTGGGAACTTCTCACCAAGCCTCAGAGGTTCCCGCGGCCAGACGAAGTGACCCGAAGTGGCCAAATCCTCGTCGACGCAGTCCAGGCTGCGGTTCGCCGGGATGACGCCGTCCCGCAGGATCTGGCACAGACCTATCGTCTGGAACACCGCGGCGCCACCCTTGGCGTGCCCGGTGAGACTCTTCTGCGACACGATGAACAGCGGTGCGCCCTCGGAGCGCCCCAACGAGTCGGCCAGCCGCTCGTGCAGCTCCTGCTCATTGGGATCGTTGGCCAGCGTCGAGGTGTCGTGCTTGGAGATGACAGCGATGTCGTCAGCGCCGACTCCCAGCTTGTTCAACGACTTGGCCAGCACCGAGTTCGAGCCGCCACGACCCGCGCCGAGAGCTCCGAGCCCCGGGGCGGGGATCGAGGTGTGCACGCCGTCGCCGTAGGACTGCGCGTGGGCGACGACGGCAAGCACCGGCAGCCCCATCCTGACGGCAAGGTCGCCGCGGGCCAGCAGAATCGTGCCGCCACCCTCTGCCTCGACGAAGCCCAGCCTGCGCCGGTCGTTGGCACGGGAGAACTTCGAGTCGCTGATGCCCTTGCCCCGCATCACCTCGGTGTCAGCGGTTGCAGCCATGTCACCGAAGCCGATGATGGAGTCCAGCGTCAGGTCGTCATAGCCGCCGGTGACGACAAGTTCGGCCTTGCCCAGCCGGATTTTATCGACGCCCTCTTCGAGCGAGACGGCCGCGGTGGCGCATGCCCCCACCGGGTGGATCATCGATCCGTAACTGCCTACATAACTCTGAATTACGTGGGCGGCAACAACATTCGGCAGCGTCTCCTGCAGGATGTCGTTCGGCTTGTTCTTGTCCAGCAGGTTGCCGTGGAACATGGTCTGCATCGAGGTCAGTCCACCCATGCCGGTGCCCTGCGTGCTGGCGACGAGGCTGGGATGCACCCAGCGCATCAGCTCCGCCGGAGAGAACCCGGCGGACAGGAACGCATCGACTGTTGCGACGAGGTTCCACAACGCCACCCGGTCAATCGAACTCACCATATCCGGCGTGATGCCCCAGACCTGCGGATCGAACCCGGTCGGGATCTGCGCGCCCACTGTGCGTGACAGCTTCGTCTTACGCGGCACGCGGATCTCGGTACCCGCCTTGCGGATGACGTTCCAGTCGGCGCTTCCGGGCACCGGAGTGACGATCGTGTGCTCGGGGTCGAATTCGACAAACGCACGCGCATCCGCCTCGGATGACACCACGAAGGAGAAGTCCTTGTCCAAGAACACCGACACCAGCAGCGGCGCTGAGTGATCGGGACCGATTGCCCCGTCACCGACGAACTCGCGGATGCCCACGCGCTCGACGACCACGTCGTGGTAGCGCTCGACGAGGTCCGCCTCATCGACGAGGTCACCGGCCTCCGTGTCGTACCAACCTGGTTGAGGATCGTCCTCCCACTTGATGAGACCGGTGGTCCAGGCAAGCTCGAGAACCCCGGCTGCCGACAGTTCGTTGTCGACCTCCATCTCGAAGCGGGTGCGCGACGATCCGCACGGGCCGAGTTCGGCGGCGCCGACGATGACCACCAGATCGGCAGGGTCGACCTCGAGGTCGTCCCACGCCGGCGGCGGCGCCGGGGTGACGGGACGCGGAGGGGACGGCAGGGCGGCGATCAAAAGATCGTCAGCACCGGTTCCGTCGTGGCCGTCGCCGACATCATTACCTTCGTCGGCCGGGCTTGACGCAGCTTCTTCCCGGGCCTTGGCGGCAAGCGCCGACAGGTCCAGATCGACTTCGGCAAGCCCACCTGTCAGGTCGGCCCGCACGGGCTCCCGGGCAGCAGCGACCTTGGTCTCGACATCGCAAAGGGCCAGCAGCATGCTCGCCATCTGCTCGGTGGAATAGGTGGTTACGCCGGCTTCCTCGACCCCGTCGACGATGACGTCGTTATGCCCCATCAGACCGGTACCGCGCGTCCAGCCGATCAGTGCGTGAGCCAGGCTTACGCGCTGCGCCCACGATGTCTCGGCCTTCCACCTCGATACCACCGCGTCCAGGGCCGACTTCGACTCGCCGTACGCGCCGTCGCCACCGAACATGCCCCGGTTTGGTGAACCGGGCAGCACCACGTGCAGTCGCGCCGCGATGTCACGCTCAGCACCGATGTGGGACAGGCCCGCGATCAGCCGCTGGATGGCCCACAGCAGAACCTTCATCTCCATCTCGGAGCGCGACCCGGCATCGGACAGATCGCCAACCACCCTCGGCGCCGCGAACGGGAACAGCAGCGTCGGGGTGAGCGCGTCCTTGATGTGGATCGATTTCGGCCCAAGGCTCTCGGTTTGCTCAGAGCCGACCCACTCCGCCAGCGCGTCGATGTCGTTGTAGGAAGCCATGTTCGCGGGCAGTACCCACAACTGCGCGCCGAAGCGGGCATTGTCTCGGTACAGGCTGCCATAGAACCTGAGCCTGCTGTCGTCGAGACTGGACGTCGTCGCGACGACGGTAGCGCCACCTTCGAGCAGCTGCTCCACCACAGATGCCGCGATCGAACCCTTCGAGGCGCCCGTCACGACGGCGACCTCGTCGGTATAGCGGCCTTTGCCCGGGTTCTCCGCGCCTGCTGCGGCACGGGCGTATAGCGAAGCGTGAACGTTCAGCCCAGCGGCCAGGGACTTGCCTTGCCAATAGCTGGCCTGGGTACCCACGACGTGGCCCGCACCCTCGAACCGCTCGGCATGGCGAGCCCACTCGGATTCGAGGTCTTCCTCGTCCATCAGCCAGATCCTGGCCAGGTCCTCACGGGCACTGGCCCACCGGTCGTCGAACACCACTGCCTTACGGCTGTCGAACGCCGGGGCCACCAAACGTGGCCAGTCCGAACCGAGTTCGGCGGTGACCAGGTCGATGAGCTCCGCATCTGAAGATGCCTCAGGGGTGACCGGCGCTCCGCCAAGTCCCAACTGGTCAAGGATCGTGCGGGCCGCCGAGGCAAGCACACCGTTGGGTCCGGTCACCTGATCGGCGAACTCGCCCAAGGCGGCGGAGTCGACCACGCCACCGCCGGCGCCCCCGGTGAACGGCAGCGACACCGGCACACCGCGACGGGCGGCCACCGCGGCCACCGCACCGTCGATCGCCTTGTCGACGCTGGCGGCATCGCCCAACGCGTCGTCATGCAGACCGCCGAGCGCATCGCCACGCACACTGGATCCCTCGCGGGTGCCCAGTGCGACTTCCACAGTGACGTGCTTGGCCCAACCGTCGCCGAGCTCCCAGGTCTTCTTGACCCGCTCAACGATGTAGGCAGGACGCTTGCCGGACGGTCCAAGGACCGCACGCAACTGGTCATTGATCGAATCGGACAACACCGGACCGAACGGTTTGTAGGTCCGGGCCAGCTTCGTCACCTGTGTTTTCAGGCCTGCCAGGTCGGCCTCGGCAGCACCGTCGATGGCACCGAGATTCAGCTCTGACCCGAGATCGACGAGCATCTGGTTGCGTCGCGAGGACGCCCCATCGGTAATGGACTCGATGGAGTCCAGCGGCTCGATCTGGTCGATGCGGATCTTTGCCGACAGCGCGATCAGCGCCATAGTGGCGTCAGAGGCATCAAACGTCAGATCGTCTGGGCGTGGTCCGGCCGACTGCGGGGTGGCCACCGGGTCCGCAGCAGCTGGAGCCGCCGCCGGGGCCTGGGCCGCCTGTACCGGGGCGTCCTCGGCGACTGGGGCGTCTTCGGCGACCGCCTCTGCTTCCTCCACGGACTCCTCGTCGTCCGGCTCAGGGTCGGTGTCGGTGGCGAACAGCACGGCGGCGTCACGCTCGGCGTTGAGCACCTCGGTGGTGTTGTGTGAGTACTCCGACAGCTTGAGCGTATTGCTGGCCAGGCCCGCGACGGTGGGCGCGGATTTCACGCCGATCTCGACGAACCGCTCGACACCGAGCCCGCCGGCGGCCTCCTCGATGAAGAGCAGGTCCTGGGTCTCGATCCAGCGCACCGGGCTGGCGAACTGCCAGGCCAGCAGCTCGATGACGATCTTGCGGCACAGTTCCAAGGGCTTTTCGTTCCGCCACGTGTCGTAGTCGGCGAGGATCTCGTCGAGCGGCTCAGCGGGCACCAGGTCGCGGATCTCCTGAATAAAGTCACGGTCCAGCGTGAAAGGCCTGGGCACCAGATTGGGGATGTATTTTCCAACCAGCAACTCCGGATCGACGTCGTGGGGCATCACCCGTTCCAGCGAGCGTCGGAAGTCAGCGACGCCGACCCGCAGCACCGAGGAGTGGAACGGCACGTCAATGCCGGGCACCAGAATGAACGACCGCTTGCCGCCACTGATCTCACGGCGACGCTCGACCTCGTCCTCCAACTCCTCCAGACCTCGGACGGTTCCGGCGATCGCGTACTGCGAGCCCCGCAAGTTGAAGTTCACGATCTGAAGAAACTCACCGGTGCGCTCAGAGATGTCATCGACGAAACGCGACACGTCGTCGTCGTCGAGATCGATCTGGGAGGGGCGGATCGCGGCGAGTCGGTAGTTGGAGCGGCCCGCAGCGTCCCGGGGCACGATGTCGTGCATCTTCGACCCGCGGTGGAACACCACCTCGAGCAGGGCTTCGAGCGGGTACACACCGCTGACGCACGCTATCGCCGTGTACTCACCGACCGAGTGCCCGCACGCCATGGCACCCTCGACGAACGCGCCCTGCTCACGCATCTCGGCGACTTGGGCAACGGCCACCGTCGCCATCGCAACCTGGGTGAACTGCGTCAGGTAGAGCACACCCTCGGGATGGTGGTAATGCACGCCGGAGGCGATGAGGCTGGTCGGATTGTCGCGCACCACGTGCAGCACCGAGAATCCCAGAGTTTCGCGGGTGAACTTATCCGCGGAGTCCCAGACCTTGCGTGCGGCCTTTGACCGGGACCGCACGTCCATGCCCATCCCCTTGGACTGGATGCCCTGGCCGGGGAACGCGTACACAGTCTTCGGGGCGGCCAACTGAGCCGTCGCCGACATCACGAGTTCCGAGCCCACCCGCGCGGCTACTTCGATGATCTCCGCGCCCCGGTCGATGCCGACGCGGTCCACCCGAAATTCAATCTCGTCGCCGGGCAGCACCATCCCCAGGAAACGGGATGTCCACCCCACCAGGCGGGGCGGTGGCGTGGCGCGGCCGTCGGTGGCGGTGACCGCGTGCTGAGCCGCCGCCGAAAGCCACATGCCATGCACGATCGGTGTCTTCAGACCGGCGAGCAACGCGGCCGTCCGGTCGGTGTGGATCGGGTTGTGGTCGCCGGAGACAACCGCGAACGCGCTCATGTCGACCGGTGCGGTGACGACGACGTCGCGGCGCCTGCGGCGCGGGGTATCGGTGGCGTTGTCGGTGATGGCACCACCGGCACGCGGCGGATCGGTCAACTCGACCGCACCAGTTCGGCCGCGGATCGCGAAACGCTCCTCCAAGGTGGCCAACACCACCGGACCGTCGGCAGCATCGGCAC
>CAXMSM010000037.1:0-4694 GCA_964195655.1 uncultured Gammaproteobacteria bacterium
CCGCCTCGACGGCGCGATCCGCATGGCACCGCGATGAGCGCCTGCGCGAAGAGCAGATAGAGCAGATGAGCGCCTGCGCGAAGAGCAGATAGAGCAGATGAGCGCTTGCGCGAAGAGCAGATAGAGCAGATGAGCGCTTGCGCGAAGAGCAGATAGGCCCGATGAGCGCTTGCGCGAAGAGCAGGACAGAGGAGATTGCACAGTGGCGTTAAAGACGAAGTTCACCGAGGCCTTCGGCGTCGAGCATCCGATCGCCCAGGGCGGCATGCAATGGGTCGGCCGCGCGGAACTGGTTGCCGCCGTGGCGAATGCGGGTGCGCTGGGTTTCATTACTGCACTCACCCAACCCACGCCGGCGGATCTGGCCAACGAGATCGCCAAGACGCGTGATTTGACCGACAAGCCGTTCGGGGTGAACCTGACCATCCTCCCGGCGATCAATCCGCCGCCCTATGACGAGTACCGGCAGGTCATCGTCGACGCGGGCATCAAGATTGTGGAAACTGCGGGTTCCAACCCGGCGCCGCATCTGCCGATGTTCCACGACAACGGCATCAAGGTGTTGCATAAGTGCACGTCGGTGCGGCACGGGGTCAAGGCGCAATCGTTGGGTGTGGACGGCATCAGCATCGACGGCTTCGAATGCGCGGGTCACCCCGGCGAGGACGATATCCCGGGCTTGGTACTGATCCCGGCAGCCGCCGACAAGGTCGAGATCCCGATGATCGCTTCGGGCGGATTCGCCGACGCCCGCGGTCTGGTCGCAGCATTGGCGCTGGGTGCCGACGGAATAAATATGGGTTCTCGGTTCATGTGCACCGTCGAGTCCTGCATCCACGAGAACGTGAAGGAAGCCATCGTTGCAGGCGACGAGCGGGGCACGGACCTGATTTTCCGAAGCCTGCACAACACAGCGCGCGTGGCTTCGAACACCGTCTCGCGCGAGGTGGTGGAAATCCTCAAAGACGGCGGTCAGTTCGAGGACGTCAAAGACCTGGTGGCCGGCGTGCGAGGACGCCGAGTCTTCGACGAGGGCGACGTGGACGCGGGGATCTGGACCGTGGGCACAGCCATGGGATTGATCAACGACATCCCGACGGTCGGAGATCTGGTCTCACGCATTGTGGGAGAGGCTGAAGCCTTGATCAGCGAGCGATTGGCGGACATGGTGACTCCGGCAACCGAGAGGGTAAGCCTTTAGAAGGAGACGGGCGCCATAGATGCCCGGGGGCTACCTCCAGGCAGTGCGCGCGACAACACTAGGCAACCGGTGGGTGCGGAATGCGCACCCGACTGGGCGCGCACTTCTTCACACTGCGGTAGGTAGGACGCGCTCGTCGTCGAGCTGCTCCGAGGTGATCCCCTCGACGAGGAAGTCGCCGTGGTAGAGAGCCTCGAAATCAACTTTGATGACGTCCGCGCTGGTGTCGTCGATCCACATATACTGGACAGTAACCTTCGCTATTAAGGATTTATTGAGCCTCGTTTCGCAAAATGGTGGCAATTCCTACCCCTCGGTAAGGTATCGCCGATAACTTACGACGATAATTCAGCGACGATGTCTTAGAACTCTTCAGACGGTTGGGACGCCAGATGTTGCAGCGCATCGCTCTGTTGGCCATCGCGGCGCCACGCCGCGTACTTCTCGCCGCGCTGCTCGTAATGGCGGGCTGCGGGGTCTTCGGCGTACCCGTGGCTCAGTACCTGTCCGCCGGCGGTTTCCAGGATCCGACCTCCGAGTCCGCTAGCGCCACTGCACTGTTGGTCGACAAGTTCGGCCAGGGTGACATGGAACTGGTGATCAGCGTGACCTCCGACGGGGCCGACGGAGTCGAAGGAGCCGCGGCGCGTGCCGTCGGTACCGACATCGCCGCGGGGTTGGCCCGATCCCCTTATGTCGGAAACGTGACCTCGGCGTGGACGGCGCCGCCGGTCGCGAGCCAGGCGCTGATCAGCAAGGACGGCAAGACCGGTCTGATCGTCGCGGGAATCACCGGCGGCGAGAGCGGCGCCCAGAAGCACGCCAAGGATCTCACCGACGAGCTCGTGCACGACCGTGACGGGGTTACCGTGCGGGCCGGCGGTGTGGCGATGACCTATGTCCAGATCAATGATCAGAGCGAAAAAGATCTACTAATGATGGAATCCATCGCGATTCCACTGAGCTTCGTCGTTCTGGTTTGGGTCTTTGGCGGACTACTGGCCGCGGCGTTGCCGCTCGCCGTCGGCGCGTTCGCGATTCTGGGCTCCATGGCGTTGCTGCGCGCCATCACGTTGGTCACCGACGTGTCGATCTTCGCGCTGAATGTGTCGATCGCCATGGGACTCGCCCTGGCGATCGATTACACGCTGCTGATCATCAGCAGATACCGCGACGAACTCGCTGACCGCGCCGACTCTGCCGGAACGATCAGCTCAGCCGAGCGCAACCGAGCGTTGGTGCACACGATGGTGACCGCCGGCCGCACCGTGTTGTTCTCGGCGCTGACGGTCGCGTTGTCCATGGTCTCGATGGTGCTGTTCCCGATGTACTTCCTGAAATCGTTCGCCTACGCCGGCGTCGCCGTGGTCGTGTTCGCGGCAGGGGCAGCCATCGTGGTTGCCCCCGCGGCGATCATGCTCGCAGGTGACCGGCTCGACTCGCTGGATGTGCGCAAGCTGATCAGGCGCATCCTCGGCAGGCCCGAGCCAGTGCGCAAGCCGGTCGAGCAGATGTTCTGGTATCGATCCACAAAGTTTGTGATGCGTCGGTCGATTCCGATCGGTCTGGTGGTCGTGGCCCTTCTGCTGCTGCTCGGCGCGCCGTTCCTCAGCGCCAAGTGGGGATTCCCGGACGACAGGGTGCTGCCGTCGTCGGCCTCCGCGCGTCAGGTCGGCGACGAGCTGCGAAACGACTTCGCGGTCGATTCGGCGAACAACGTCACGGTCGTGCTGCCGGACACCAGCGGAATAACCCCCGCCGCGCTAGACGGCTACGCCGCCGAGCTGTCCCGCGTCGACGACGTCTTGTCGGTGTCGGCACCGGGCGGCACGTTCGTCGGCGGGGCCGCAGCCGGTCCGCCGTCGGCGGCCGCGGGCTTCGCCGACGGCAGCGCGTTCCTCACGGTGGCCAGCTCGGCGCCGTTGTTCACCGACGCCTCCGAAGCCCAACTCGACCGACTGCACGCCGTGGAGGTACCCGCCGGTCAACATGTTCAGCTGACCGGCGTCGCCCAGGTCAACCGGGACAGCGCTGGCGCGATCACCTCTCGACTCCCGCTGGTTCTCGGTGTCATCGCGGCAATCACCTTCGTACTGTCGTTCCTGCTCACCGGAAGCGTGGTGCTACCGCTGAAAGCGTTGGTGCTCAACGCCTTGTCGCTCACCGCGGCATTCGGCGCATTGGTGTGGATCTTCCAGGAGGGCCACCTCGGTGCGCTGGGCACCACACCGACCGGAACTCTGGTGGCCAACATCCCGGTGCTGCTGTTCTGTGTCGCCTTCGGCATGTCGATGGATTACGAGGTCTTCCTCGTCTCGCGGATTCGCGAATACTGGCTGAAGTCCGGGCAGACCTCCGCCGACAACGACGAGGCCGTGGCCCTTGGTCTGGCCAGAACCGGTCGTGTGGTGACCGCTGCGGCACTGTTGATGTCGATCTCGTTCGCAGCGTTGATCACCGCGAAGGTGGCGTTCATGCGGATGTTCGGCGTCGGTCTCACCCTTGCGATAATCGCCGACGCCACCCTGGTCCGGATGCTGCTGCTGCCGTCCTTCATGCATGTGCTGGGCCGCTGGAACTGGTGGGCTCCCAAACCACTGGCGAAACTGCATGAGCGAATCGGCTTCAGCGAGTCCGGCGACGACGATCTACCCGGCGGACCCGTGGCCGAAGAACGCGTCGGGTTGGGAAAATAGGAGGTAGTTGATGAGCGACACCGTCAATAACCCGTTCTTCGCCCGACTGTGGGTTGCGATGTCGTCGCGAGAGCCCGAATCTCTGCGTCGGCTTCGACAAGAGAACCTGGCCGGGCTGTCGGGCCGGGTCCTGGAGGTGGGCGCGGGCACCGGCACCAACTTCGCACTCTACCCCGATACGGTCACCGAGGTTGTAGCGCTTGAGCCCGAACGAAGACTCGCGAAGTTGGCTGGAGTTGCGGCTTCCGCTGTGCCGATTCCGGTCACGGTCGACACCGGTACCGTCGAGAAATTCGCCGACACCGGGGAGTTCGACGCAGTAGTGTGCTCGCTCGTGCTTTGTTCGGTCGACGACCCGGAACAGGTTGTGAGTCAACTGTATTCGCTGCTCCGTCCGGGTGGCCAGTTGCGCTACCTCGAACATGTGGCAGGCATCGGGCCCCGCGCCCGGCTGCAGAAGTTCGCCGACGCCACGTTATGGCCGAGACTGGCGGGAAACTGCCACACTCACCGCCACACCGAGGAAACTATCGTCGGCGCCGGGTTCCGCGTGACCGGCGCCCGCCGCGAGTGGACATTCCCCGCGTGGGTTCCGTTGCCGGTCGCCGAGTTCGCGGTCGGTATCGCGGTCAAGCCAGCGTGACGGCCACGGAACTCAGCTGAGTAGCGCGGGCAGACGCTGCAACAGCCCGGGCAGCGTGGTGGCCGCCGACTCCCGCAGCGTCACCGTCGCGGTGTTCGACAGCGGCGTGGACTCAGGGTTGACCTCGATCACCGGCGTACCGTTGGCTACCGCC
>CAXMSM010000038.1:0-5586 GCA_964195655.1 uncultured Gammaproteobacteria bacterium
CCGGCCCCGCGGTAGGCGTAGTGCCCGGCGGATCGGCCAACGTATTCGCCCGCGCTCTGGGGATCAGCCCAGACCCCACCGAGGCGACCAATCAGCTCGTCGACCTGCTCGGGGACTATCGTCGTCGCCAGACCTGGCGGCGCATCGGTCTGATGGACTGCCAGGACCGCTGGGGGGTGTTCACCGCGGGCATGGGGGTCGACGGCGACGTCGTTGCCGCCGTAGAGGCGCAACGGGCGAAAGGCCGCAAGGTCACCGCGTCGCGCTACATTCGGTTCGCGTTCCGCGAGATGCTGGCCAACGCGCGCCGCGAACCGACGCTCACGCTGCACCTGCCTGGCCGCGAGCCGGTCTCGGGCGTGCATTTCGCGTTCGTGTCGAACGCGAGCCCCTGGACCTACGCCAACAAGCGCCCGGTGTGGACGAACCCTGACACCACCTTCGAAACGGGTCTGGGTGTGTTCGCCGTGACGAGCATGAATGTCTGGGCCAACCTGAGACTGGCGCGGCGGATGCTGTCGCGCAACCCACGGATCGAGGCTAAGCACCTAATCCGCGACGACGACCTCGCCTGGTTGAAGGTGACGAGCGACACACCAGTCGCATGTCAGATCGACGGCGATTACGCCGGACTGCGCACAGAAATGGAATTCACTGCGGTTCCCGACGCTCTCGGCGTCGTTGCCCCACACCTGGATCCTGTTTGATCAATCACCCTGACCTGCATCAACCGAAAGTCCCAGCGTGTCGACAGCTGAGATTTCGGGCGCAGATGACTCAACTGTAGTACAACGGTGGTAGCGGTCCGGAAGCGGACCTCGGTAGTGACATTGCCCACGTGTGAACGAACTGCTATTGACATCTGTTCAGCCTGTGAAAGCATCGGATGCAACAGCGCGGAAACATTTTGGGTGCGCTTGCATTACACAGCCGAATTACAGCTCGTGCGCTCTGCTGCGCGGATAAAAAAGGAGTGGACTCATGGATTGGCGCCACAAAGCTATCTGTCGCGACGAAGATCCGGAACTGTTCTTCCCGGTGGGAAACAGCGGACCGGCCCTCGCCCAGATCGCCGATGCGAAGATCGTTTGCAACCGTTGCCCCGTCACGGCTGAGTGCCTGAGCTGGGCTTTGGAGTCCGGCCAGGATGCCGGCGTCTGGGGCGGCATGAGCGAGGACGAGCGTCGCGCGCTCAAGCGCCGCAACGCCCGCACCAAGACACGTAGCGGCGTCTAGCCCAATCCGGCACATGAGTACGGCCCCGGCGAAAGTCGGGGCCGTATTCATGCGAATAACATTCGAATAAATTGCGCCAGTCGGCGCCCATTCTTCTAGCGCGAATCAGTATTGGCTTGTGCGACCACGCCTGCCGATCGGCACCCGCAGGATCACATCAGTACCACCTGACGCAAGGTCATGCATACCCAGTGACCCGTCAAGTTCAGCCGACACCAAGGTGCGCACGATCTGCAGACCGAGACGTTCAGCCTTTTCCAGGCTGAAGCCGTCAGGCAGCCCGCGCCCGTCGTCGTGAACGACAACGTCAAGCCAGCGTGCGGAACGTTCGGCACGGATGGTGACGCAGCCCTGCGCAGTGGTGTCATCGAAGGCGTGCTCGATCGCGTTTTGTACGAGCTCGGTGATCACCATGATCAGGGCGGTGGCACGGTCGGCGTCCAAGACACCTAACTCACCGACGCGGTTGATCCGGATCGGGGCGTCGACGGTCGCGACGTCGTTCATGATCGGCAGTATCCGGTCGATGACCTCGTCGAGGTTGACCTCCTCATCCACCGACATCGACAGGGCATCGTGCACGAGGGCGATCGATGACACCCGCCGCACGGATTCGATCAGCGCCTCGCGGCCCTCGGCGTTGTTTGTGCGGCGCGCCTGCAGACGCAGCAACGCCGCAACCGTCTGCAGGTTGTTCTTGACGCGGTGATGGATCTCGCGGATCGTGGCATCCTTCGACAGCAGGGCACGATCGCGGCGCTTGATCTCGGTGACGTCGCGGATCAGCACCGCGGCCCCCACTGCTGCGCCGTTCACGACGAGAGGCAGTGTGCGGAACAAGACCACCGCACCGCTGGCCTCGACCTCAATCCGCATGCTGGACCCACCGGCGAGCGAATCCCGGACATGGTTGGCCAGCTCTTGGGCCTCGAAAGGGTCAGAGATCACCGGGCGGGTCACAGTGATCAGGTTGTGGCCCTCCAACTCGGCGGTCAGCCCCATCCGGTGATACGCCGAGATCGCGTTCGGACTGGCGAACGTGACCACGCCGGTGTCGTCCAGTCGCAGGAAACCGTCGCCCACGCGGGGGCTTGATCGGGACATCGCGAGGTCACCGACGTTAGGGAACGTGCCCTCGGACAACATGTGCAGCAGGTCGCCGGCGCAGCCCACGTACGCGGTCTCCAATGGGCTTGCCTGCCGCGGCACCAGCGACGTCTGACGGGTGAGCACGGCGACGACGTCGCTCCCGTGCCGCACCGGCACAGCCTCGACTTTGAGGCGAGGTGAGCCGAACTGTCCCTCCATCGTGGCGCGGCCGATGACCCCTGACCGCAAGGCCGCGTCCACGCTGGGAACGTCCTGGTTGTCGGCAAGTGTTCCAACCGCGTCAGCCAAGAGCACAGTCGGCGCGGTGTTCGGCCGTACCTGGGCCACGCACACGACTCTCCCGTCATCGCGGCGCACCCACATCAGGTAGTCGGAGAACGAAAGATCGGCCAGTAGCTGCCATTCACCCACCACAGCGTGCAGGTGGTCGACGGCGCTGCCGGGTAGGATCGTGTGCTCGGCGAGCAGGTCACCGAGGGTGGACATGGCCTATTGCGTTCAGAGTTTTGGCTTCATCGGGCGCTAGCCGATGACCGCGATGAGATCGCCCGCCTGAATGACGTCACCGACGGATACGCTCACATCGCTGACGGTGCCGGCGACCTCGGCGAGTACGGGGATCTCCATCTTCATCGACTCGAGCAGCACCAAGGTGTCACCTTCAGCGATCAGATCACCGTCGTGGACCATGACTTCGAGCACACTGGCCACGATCTCCGCGCGAACGTCCTCAGCCATCTTCACCCCACTCCACTCATCGCTGGTGCTGTCGGGTTCCATCGAACCACACACCCGGCCGGGCGACCTTGTCACGGGGCCGTGAGACAATAGTCCACATTCGCCCGCAGGATGCGGGCCGGACAGTCCCTAACCATTCAGACCGCACGACCATTCAGACCGCACGACCATTCAAACCATACGGAGGAACATCATGGCCAAGCGTGGGCGCAAGAAGCGCGACCGCAAGCACTCCAAGGCGAACCACGGCAAGCGGCCCAACGCCGGTTCGAAGTCGGTGCGCTAACCGCGCCGAATGATCGTGGTGCGGCTGATCTCGATCCGAAGCCGCTCACGTAGGCCCTCAGGGGCGTGTTCGCCGCTGCACTTGGTGGCGATCAAGGTCTTGATCTTCTCCTCTATGCCGTAGTGGCGCAGGCACGTCGGGCACGCTTCGAGGTGCTGGCGCAGCTTGTCGCGGGTGTCGACGGTGCATTCACCGTCGAGCAGAATCCATACCTCGGCAATGACCGCCGCGCACTGGGGATGATCTGGATCGATCGGGCCCACCGGCGGGTTCCAGCGTTCGTCCTGGCTCATGACGAGACCTCCTCCGGCGCATCAAACTGCTCACCGCGCAGGAAGCCCCGATCACGGGCCACATCGACCAACGACTCGCGCAGCTGGCGTCTGCCGCGGTGCAACCGCGACATCACCGTCCCGATCGGCGTGTCCATGATTTCGGCGATCTCCTTGTACGGGAAGCCTTCGACATCGGCGTAGTACACCGCCATTCGAAAGTCTTCGGGCAGCGCCTGCAGAGCTTCCTTGATCTCAATGTCGGGTATCAGGTCCAGCGCCTCGACCTCGGCGGACCGCAGCCCAGTCGAAGAATGTTCGGCGCTTGCCGCCAACTGCCAGTCAGTGATCTCGTCGGTCGGATATTCAGCTGGCCGGCGCTGCTTCTTGCGGTAGATGTTGATGTAGGTGTTGGTCAAGATGCGGTACAGCCACGCCTTGAGGTTTGTGCCCTCGCGAAACGAACGGAATCCCGCGTAGGCCTTGACCATGGTTTCCTGCAGCAGATCCTCCGCATCGGCGGGATTGCGCGTCATCCGCATCGCACCGCCGTAGAGCTGATCAAGCAGTGGAATTGCGTCACGCTCGAACCGGGCTGTCAGCTCGGCATCGGTTTCCTCCGGCTTCGAGTCGGGCTGAGAATCCGGTTCAGATTTAGGTCTCGACTCGCGCCTCGCCGGGCTCGGGGCTGCCCCCAGGGGCGCGTCGGTTGCCAACCCATCGGCATCGGTCATCGTGGGGAACACCGTCCCTTCTGTAGCAGCGCCGCCAAACGGGTCCGGCAAAACCACCGGACGCACGGGGGCCTCCATAACCAACTTCATGGCCAACTCCGTGGCCAACGCTGGCATCATCGATCCCCTTCCACCGATCCTAGAGGTTGTCACCGACAACCTTCTCTGGCCGCGATACGCCTAACTACAGCTGTGGCCAACAACAGCGCCGTCGGGGGCCGTTGTTCCCGGACGGCTTTGATCGTGTCCCCGACGGTTTTGATCGCCGCGGCGGACGCAGCCGCTGGGGTTCGAGCGGTCCTCCCGTGACACCGGTCGGGAATACTGTCTTCGCCATGGATCCGTTAACCGCAGCCGTCGTCACCGTCGTCGCACTCATGTTCGCTGCGGCGATCCTGGTGTGGTCGCTGAACCGGCGCGCGGCGTTCCGTTCCACGTCGCCATCGGGCCCACAAGTGGTAACCACCGTGTGGAACGCTCCGACGCCCGCTGTGCAGGAAGCAGCACTCATTGCCGGGCCCGCTCCCCGCCCAGAGCTGCGGGACCTGGCCGCCGGACTGCTCGGATCGGCGACGGCGGCAATGACGCGCTGGTTGGGCATCGACCGGGTGAGCGGCGGCCGGCCTCTGAGCTCCGCGCCCTCAGCCGACGAACGACTGCTGGTCTTCGCTACGGAGGGGTACGGCCCGGTCGGCACCCTCACCGACGTCGCCGACGCGATCTGCGCATGGTGCGAGGCTCATCCCGCCGAGCGAGAGCAACCCGTGGTGTCGATCAATGACGCAGGCATCGGCATCCGAGTACGCACCAACCTTCTGCGATCCGTCGAGCAACTCGACGCCTTCGTCGACCTCGGGAAGCGCTGCCGCAGTGCCATCGGCGGGCCCCGTCCGTGACCCTGACTCTCGCCTGGGGTGCGATTGCGTTGGTCGCAGCTGTACTGGCATACCGCTGGCGTCATCGGACGCTGCGACTGTGCGGTCTGGTCGTCTGCGCAGCGATCGCCCTCGCGCTGGCGGTGGTGCTCACCGGCGAGTACGCGCCGGATCTCTTCATAAGCGCCGCAAAGATCTCCATCGCGACCGTGCTGCTGTCGATCCTGGCGGTTCTATTCGTTGGGCGCAGCCTGCCCCAGCTTGTCAGCAAGCGTGACCGACACTCGGTGGCGCTGGTGTTCACAGTGATCGTTGCCATGTATCTGGCGGTCGGG
>CAXMSM010000039.1:0-5501 GCA_964195655.1 uncultured Gammaproteobacteria bacterium
CCATAGCCCCTGACACCGGTAGCAGGCTACCAGCAGCCGCATACCGGCTGAAATTGCGAGGTCCTACTGGCCTGCCGCCCTCGGCAGGTCGTAGTCGCGGGCGAACGGGACGTAATCCAGATGCTCGAACTCGGGATCCTCGTCGTCGATCTCCAGCACCGCGGCACCTGGTCTGCGCAACCGCGCCGGCACCACGTCGAACTCCTGGTCAGCAGTGTTCTCGACGCCCAGTCGCGACCTGGCGACCCGCTGCGCGCGACGGCGGTTCACCCGCGCCTCGATACGAGTCTGTCGACGCAGGTAAGCCAGGTAGAGGGCGGTGACCGCGCCTACCGAACCGCAGACCCACCACATCGTCGACGACCAGGTGAACGCCGCTACAGCACTGGTGAGCAGCAGTACGGCCATTACCGTCAGACTCCGGGCGCGGAACCGATACTTGCGAGCCGTCACAGCCTCGGCGGTGGTCGACTCATAACGGCGCCTGCGAGACGCACTCATCGAGTCAGCGATGCGCAGATCGACGTCCGAAGGCGCCTCCAAACCGGACGAGTCGGCGACGTACTCGTACTCGTCGTCCTCGTACTGGTTCCTGTACTCCTGGTCCCCGTAATCCTCGCCTTCGTAATCCTCGTCATCGTCACTGTCATCATCGGCGACGTATGCCGACTCGACATCGTCCATGTCGTCGGTCTGGCTGTATTCCAAGGTCAGCTCGTCGCTTTCGGCCGCCACGAGGTGCCGATCCTCGGCCGCGAGTCCTCCGACGGACAGAGCGCCGGAATCCTCAATCACATCGACGTCGAGATAGTCGGTCTCTTCGTCACCGTGTTGAGCTTCGGTGGTGACCATGACGACCGACCGACCGGGGGCTTCGCTCTCTAGGTCGTCGAGTTCACCGTCACCGTGGTCGACATGGTCGTCGACGTCGACGCCACTGGGGCGCCAGTCCGGATCGCTGCGGTGTCCCGACGCAGGTGCACGGCGTCGACGGAGCCGGGCAGTGCGGCTGCTGTTGAGCACCCGCGTCGCCAGCGCGACGTCGCTGGTCCGACGGACGGCGTCGCGCTTGTTGATCAACATCGGAACCAACACGAAGAGCCAGAGAACAACGAGAGAGATCCAGAGGAGAGATTGGGGGATGCTTGGCATGGTGCCTGCTCCTTTCCCCATCAGGCTAGGTCTGTGACCAGCGCATCCAAGGGCGGCGCGCCGAAGACAATTACACACCTGTAATTCGTCGGTTACAAGCACCAAACGCCACACGTGTCACATCAGTAACACGGGACCCCTGAACTCAGCGCCCTCACGCCCATGAAGCGTGACCCGCACGGACCAACGTAGAGGTCACCGACCCGCTCAATTCCTCGATGGTGATCGCCACTAACAGGTGGTCGCGCCAGGCGCCGTCGACGTCGAGGTAGCGCTTCAACAGGCCTTCCTCGCGGAAGCCGGCCTTTGCCAGCACGGCACGGCTCGCCACGTTTTCCGGGCGTACGGTGGCCTCGACGCGGTGCAGCATGACAGGGCCGAAACAGTGGTCCAGACCCAACGCCAGCGCCGCAGTGGCGACACCGCCCCCTGTCGAACCGCTGGCTACCCAGTAGCCGATCCACGCGGAGCGTAGCGCGCCGTGCGTCACGTTTCCGATCGTGAGCTGGCCGGCAAACTGTCCGTCGAGCTCGATCATGTAGGGCAACATCCGGCCCTTGCGGGCTTCGGCACGCAGACCCGAGCACACCGAGGGCCACGACGAAACAGCATGTCGCACTTTCCAACTGAGATCGGTCGAGGGCTCCCACGGTTCGAGGCGTGCCCGATCGGCCAGCCGGGCCCTGCTCCACTGCGCCGCGTCACGGAGCCGAACCGGACGCAAATGGACCAGCCCGGCGGACACCCGCAATGGACCGACCGGTAAGGGCCATCCCGGATGTTGCGAACGGGAGCTCCACAGATTCATGACGGCGGCCAACTCGCGTTCAGCCGCGCTGCGCCAAGAATGCGACGTCAACAACTTCACCCGTGCGGATCTGGTCCGCGTCGGTAGGAACAACAACCAGACAGTTTGCCTCGGCAAGAGTCGCCAGCAAGTGCGACGACGCGCCGGGCTCTCCTCCTAGCGCTTGCACCAGGTATTCGCCGGTGTCCTGGTCCCGCATCAACTGCCCACGCAGGTATCCCTTGCGGCCGGCCACCGAGCTGATCGGTGACAGCGTGCGAGCCTGCACGACACGCCGGGTCGGCTGCCGTTTACCGAGTGAGAGGCGGATGAGCGGACGCACCATCACCTCGAACACAACCAATGCGCTGACCGGATTGGCGGGCAGCAGGAAGACCGGAACACGCTCGGGACCCAGCTGGCCGAAGCCCTGCACCGACCCCGGATGCATCGCAATCCGTGCGACCTCCATGTCGCCGAGCTGGGCAAGCACCGATCGCACCCCCTCGGCAGCCGCTCCGCCCACTGCCCCCGCGATGACTATGGCCTCAGAGCGGTTCAACTGACCTTCGATCACCTGCAGTAACTGTTTGGGGTCGGTGGCCACAATGCCGACCCGGTTCACCTCAGCGCCTGCATCTCGTCCCGCGGCCGCCAGCGCGTAGGAGTTCACGTCATATACCTGGCCATTGCCCGGCGTGCGCGAGATGTCGACGAGCTCGCCACCCACGCACAGCACCGACACCCGCGGCCGCGGGTGCACCAGCACGCGCTCACTCCCCACCGCGGCAAGCAGTCCCACCTGCGCGGCACCGATGATCGTGCC
The DNA here is from genome assembly GCA_964195655.1 of uncultured Gammaproteobacteria bacterium. GTDB lineage: Bacteria > Actinomycetota > Actinomycetes > Mycobacteriales > Mycobacteriaceae > Mycobacterium. The sequence goes on from CAXMSM010000039.1 coordinate 2,766, forward strand.
GGCCCGCACCGCGACGTCACCCGGCTGCACGTCGTCACCCGCGTGACGCACGTACGCTCCAGAGCGGACTCCCCGCAACACCCTGACCCGCGTCTCGCCGCCATCGGTCCAGCGCAACGGCAACACAGCATCGGCAAGTGTGGGCATCGGTGCGCCGGTCTCCACCCGCGCCGCCTGACGTGGCTGCAGTCTGCTCGGAGTACGCGCGCCAGCCTCGATCACACCCATCACCGGGAGACTGATGTTGCGGTCCCGGGCCTCCTCAGAATCAAAATGGCCGTCACCCCCATCAGCGCCGACCCCGTCGGCGCCGCCGATGCCGAGCACGTCGACGCTGCGCACCGCGTACCCGTCGATCGCCGCTTGGTCGAACCCAGGCAGTGGACGCTTGGTCACCACCTCTTCGGCGCACATCAAACCCTGTGCTTCCGCAATCGCCACGCGGAGCGGCCGTGGGGCCACCGCGGCAGAAGCTACTCGAGCCTGCTGCTCCTCCACCGAACGCAAATCACGCCTTTCTCCCGTTCAACAACACCCGGCCGACGTGGGCTGACACCGATAGCGCGTAGTAGTTACGCTCAGCGGTACGGTCGCTAGAGCTGGGCTGTCAGGTCAATCAAGCCCCAACCGTTCAACCAACCACTGGCGCAGTTCAGGCCCGTAGTCGTCTCGCTCCAACGCAAAGTCAACCGCAGCCTTCAGGTAGCCGCCCGGATTTCCCAGATCGTGTCGAGACCCTCGATGGACTACCACGTGCACCGGGTGTCCCTCATCGATCAGCAGAGCAATCGCATCGGTGAGCTGCAGTTCACCACCCGCGCCGCGTGAAATCCGCCGGAGTGCGTCGAAAATTGCCCGGTCGAGGATGTAACGTCCGGCCGCGGCGTACAGCGAGGGGGCGTCCTCGGCCTTTGGCTTCTCGACCATGCCCTTGACCCTCAGCACATTGGGGTTGGCGGCATCGGGCACAACCTCGACATCGAACACGCCATAGGCACTGATGTGCTCTTTGTCTACCTCGATCGCGCACAGGACCGATCCGCCGCGCTTGGCCCGCACCTTCGACATCGTCTCCAGCACGCCAGTGGGCAGCACGAGATCGTCGGGCAGCAGCACCGCGATCGCATCCTCATCGGGGGCCAATCGGGACTCCACACAACTCACGGCATGCCCGAGGCCGAGGGGTTCCGACTGGATCACCGACTCGACCTTGATCAACGCAGGCGCACGCCGAACCTTTTCGAGCATCGACTTCTTGCCGCGCGCCTCCAGCGTCCCCTCGAGGACAAGATCCTCGACGAAGTGCGCGACCACGCTATCTTTACCTTCGGAAGTGATGATGATCAGCCGTTGGGCGCCCGCTTCGGCTGCCTCTGCGGCAACCAACTCAATGCCTGGCGTGTCGACGACAGGTAGCAACTCCTTGGGCACAGTCTTGGTGGCAGGGAGAAAACGGGTTCCCAGTCCCGCCGCGGGCACGACCGCGGTGTACGGGATCGGAACTTCAGGCCGATTCATCGTTCACACATTAACCTCTCTGGGTTGGAATGTTCTCTTCCTACCCAGAGCCGGAGGGCTTCGCGTGCAGTCGACAAAGGCACAGGTACGGGCCGAGATCCTGGCCACCCGCCGGTCCGTGACTCCACAAACACGAGATGCGGAGGCGGAGGTTCTCGCTTCCGAACTAGCGGCGTTCGTCAACCCTGGTCAGACCGTGTGCGCCTACGTCCCGGTCGGCTCCGAGCCCGGCTCTATGGAGCTGATCGAGGCATTAGTGTGCCGCGGCGTCCTCGTGCTTCTTCCGGTTGCTCGTAGGGGCCTCGACGGCACACCGTTACCGCTGCGGTGGGGGCGGTATCGCCCGGGTGAGTTGGTCGACGCTCCGTTTGGCCTGAGCGAACCCGCGCAGCCATGGTTGCCCGCAAGCGCGGTGGTCGATGCGGCGGCGGTCGTGGTGCCCGCCCTTGCAGTAGACCGCCAGGGCGTGCGACTCGGCCGCGGCGCGGGTTTCTACGATCGGACTTTGCTTCTGGCCGATCCTGGGGCTGCACTGGTCGCCGTGGTGCGGGACGACGAACTCGTCGATCAGCTCCCCTCCGAACCTCACGATGTACCGATGACACATGCATTGACACCGCGCGAGGGCGTGGTCACGCTCGGTCTTTGAGCGCCGAACCTTGAAGCGCCGAGCCCGTCAGCGCCGACGGCGGCGGGAATGACCAGGCCCGCCTGGCGGTTCTAGCACTTGAGCCGGTAGAGTGCTAAAAAGTTTGATCACCGTGGAGGGTTTTTCGTGCCTACCTATTCCTATTCATGCACCGAATGTGACAACAAGTTCGATGTAGTGCAGACGTTCACCGACGATTCGATGACCGAGTGCCCCCAGTGCGACGGACGGCTGCGGAAGTTGTTCGGCAAGGTGGGAGTGGTCTTCAAGGGCAGCGGTTTTTATCGCAACGACAGCCGCGAAGAATCCAAGAGCTCGGCCAAGGGCTCCAGTTCGAGTAGCGGCTCGGACTCCTCGTCGGACGCGTCGAGTTCGTCGGACAAGTCGACGGACAAGTCGAGTTCGTCGGACAAGTCGAGTTCGTCGGACAAGTCGAGCAGTTCGGACAAGTCGAGCAGTTCGGACAAGTCGAGCAGTTCGGACAAGTCGAGCAGTTCGGACAAGTCGAGCAGTTCGTCGACCAGCTCCTCCGCACCGGCAGCCGCAGCGTCAAACTGAGGTTATCCACA
>CAXMSM010000040.1:0-5689 GCA_964195655.1 uncultured Gammaproteobacteria bacterium
GTGCGACCTCGTCGGGCACGAAGCGGTCGGTGTCCACCCCGGGGGGTACGAGCTCCAGTGCGGCGTCGGGCCCGAACGCCGAGGCCATCCGCCCACGGGTGTAGGAGCTGATGTAGGTCACTACGTCGGCGTCGTTGCCGATGCGACGCAGCGCTGTGCGCGCCAGCGGCAACATCGACCAGCCCACTTCGTGTCCATGCGTGCTCGCGATGATGCGATCGGCCCCGGCAGCGCGCGCCAGCGGGCTCATCAGCGCCAGTGGAGCGGCGGCGCCGAACCACACCGTGTCCACGTCGCGTTCAGCGATGAGCCGGCGCATGCGCAGCGCCACCGTCGGTTCCGGCACCATCAGGGTTCCCGGGTGACGCACGATGTCATATCCAGCGGCGTCGTACCCGGCGGTGTCGCGTCCGGAAGCCCTGGCGGCCAAATCGTAGTCTTGCGCGCCCTTCCAATTCGGCGCGTAGACGGTCAAGGTGTGCCCACCCAAGGTTCCAGTAGCCCCTGATCCAGTGAGGTAGGTGACCAATGCCTCGAGGTAGGACTGGATGCCGCCCCGACGCGGGGGAAAGTCGTTGGTGACCAACAAAACCCGGCTCAATTTCCCTCCCATTGCCGCCATCGGTTGAGCACTACAGGCAGCTCGACGCCGAGCGTATTCCACACCGCGGCCGCGACGTCGGAATGACCCTGCCCGCAGGCCTCCAGGTACAGCGCCCGTAGCCGGTCAGCGCCGTAAGCGTCGGCGACATACGAGGTGAACGACCAGGCCCGATCGTAGGCTGCCGAGCGGCCGGGGCCCGCGATGGCCAGCTCGGCGTCGGTCGGCAGTTGCCCGGACAGTGCTGCCGGGACCGGCGCGGGCGGTTGCGTAGTCACCGGACGGCCGACGAAATCGGCGACCCCCTCGGTGAGCCACGTCGGTGCGTCGGCGGCGGTCTCGGGGCGCGCCGCATAGTGGAAAAGCTCATGCCGCAGCACGATCCGGAGGTCGGCAGCGTTGATCGCAGCGGCGCCCGGCGCGAACAAGATCCGGTCGGCGGTCGTGGTCGCGGCGATGTCAGTGTCGCCGCCCGCCAGTGCCGCGAACTGCTCCTGTGACCCAGCGACGACGATGATGACGTCCCGGGGCCACTGTGCACCCCAGAACGCGGTGACCACACCGGTCGCGCCGGGCAACTCGGCGGAGATGCGGTCGAGCAGCGCGGTGCCCCCCGGGGCACCCAAATCGATCAGTTGGGCGGTCCGGCCGTCCGCCATGGTCAAAGTGCGGGTCGGAGAGCTGGTAGCGACAACTCGCGACGGAGCCGCGACCGCGGGACCGGCGGGAACAGCCTGGGGTCCCCCGACCAGGAATACCGCGCAGATCAACTCCGCGCCGAGAACCGCGCCGAGCCAGCGCCGGTGCACCGCGCGGGCCGCTCCCTCAGCAACGCCGAACGTCAGTAACGCCGAACGTTGTAGATCGGCGCATTGTGCACAGTTTCGACTCGTACCGGGATGCCGTAGGTGGACGCGTGCACCATCATGCCGTCGCCGATGTAGATCCCGACATGCGACGCGTCGGAGTAGTAGGTAACGAGGTCGCCGGGCTGCATCTGATCTGTTGACACCGACTGCCCGCCGTTCGCGAGAGCCTGACTGGAGTGCGGCAGCGAGATTCCCGCCTGCTGGAATGACCACATCACCAGGCCTGAGCAGTCGAACGCGCCCGGACCAGAGCCACCCCACGAATACGGGGAGCCGATCCGGCTCAGCGCAGCCTGAATCACCGTCGTCGAGTACGGAGCCCCGGGGGGTGCGATATCGCCCGGAGGAATCGCCTCAGGGAGGCCCGGTAGGGGTTCGGGGGCCGGGGGTGCAGCCAGGATGGCCGGATCCTGCCCCGGCGGCGGCACCGCGGCGGGTGGGGCGGGAGGTGGAGGCGGCATCGCAGCGAGTACCTCACGCTGGGTCGGGGTCAGCGCCTGGTACTGCGACTTGACGATGGCGATCTGCACCTGCAGCCGACTCTGCTTGGACTGCAGATCGGCACGCACGGCCGCAGCCTGTTCGGCCGCCGTCTTGGCCTCGGTGGCCGATGCGGCCGATGCCTGCTCGGCGAGCTCAGTTTGGCTACCCAGTTCGCGAAAGCCGGTCATCTGAGCCTGCATCTCGTGAGCCATCACACGCTGCACGGCGAGCTGATCGATCAACGCCTGCGGCGATGTGGCGGTCAACATCGCGTTGAATCCAGAGGTGGAACCACCCATGTACTGAGCGGCGGCCAGGGTATCGACCGAGTTCTGGAACGTCGCAAGCTGCGCTCTGGCTGATTCCACCGCCGCGATGTCGGTCGCGTGCTGGGTTTCCGCCGCCTGCTGAACCGCCAGTTTGTTATTCAGATCCAGCTGCGCCGAGTGCATTGCCTCAGTGGTCTGTTCAGCCTGCCGCGACAGCCCGTTGAGCTTTGCCAACGCATCGTCGGCGGGATCAGCCAGTGCCTGTCCGGCCATCGCCGAAACGAAAACAGTCAAACCAGCAATAGCGGTGATGACGGGTCGCCAAGGACGCCAGTTGCTCCGGTGCGCACAATTGAGCCTCAAGATTTTGTGTCCTTCAACTGCCCTAGAGAGTCGCCTCAAACTGCATTTAGGTCTCAGTAAGGTTACGAAACGGCAACGGCCTTGTCCAGCGGAAGTCGCAAATCTAGCAGCCGGTCCTGTGAACGGCTCACCGGCCATCCCACAACGTGTCGTCAGGCAACGCCCGAGCCACCATGTCGGTGGATCGGAACGAGTCGCAATCTCGGGGCCAGTCCCACGTCAGCGAGTACTTCAAGCGCCAATCGCTCGTCTAAGAGCAAACTTTCGGGTACGCCGAGCAAAACACTCACGACGCAATCCTGGCATCCGGCCCCGCGGACGGCGCAGTCGTCACAGTCGATCTTTACCGGCCCGGTGTCATTTCCTGGGCCCGGCAGTTCATCCGGCGCCCACTGATCCTGTGCCATCGCATTCGTCCTCTCGATCGGAGTCGTACGCACCGTATCGGCGGGTACCGACAAGTCAGGACTGCGGAGTTTCCCGACCCAGATACGGCGGGGTTGGCCAGATCTGTCAGATGCGGCGCCTAGTTTCAGAGCATGGATCAGCTGAGCTTTGCGGATGTCGATCCGTTTGCTGATCCGACCTTGGCCGAAACCACCTTCGTCGTCGTCGACCTGGAGACCACCGGTGGCCGGCCCTCGGGTGACGGGCACGACTCAATTACCGAGATCGGCGCGGTGAAGGTCCGAGCCGGCGAGGTGCTCGGCGAGTTCGCCACCCTGGTCGACCCTGGTAGAAACATCCCTCCCAAAATCGTCGCGTTGACCGGCATCACCTCGACGATGGTGTTCGACGCCCCGCGCATCGAGGCAGTACTTCCTTCTTTTCTTGAGTTCTCCCGAGGCGCGGTCTTGGTCGCCCACAACGCCGGCTTCGACATCGGGTTCCTGCGCGCAGCGGCCGAACGCATCGACCTCGTGTGGCCCAAGCCGCCGGTGCTGTGCACCGTCCGGTTGGCGCGCCGGGCCCTCACCCGGGATGAGGCACCCAGCGTGCGACTGTCCGCGCTCGCGCGGCTGTTCGGCGCCTCGACCACGCCCACCCACCGCGCCCTCGATGACGCCCGGGCGACGGTCGACGTACTGCACAGCCTCATCGAGCGCGTCGGCAACCAGGGCGTGCACACCTACACCGAGCTGCGCTCGTATCTGCCGGATGTGACGCCCGGCCAGCGCAGTAAGCGCCATCTGGCCCGTGACCTGCCGAGGAACCCCGGCGTTTACCTGTTCCGGGGGCCGTCGCGAGAGGTGCTCTACGTGGGCACCGCCATCGATCTGCGCCGAAGGGTGTCGCAGTACTTCAACGGCGCCGATCCCCGGACCCGGATCAAGGAGATGGCGTCGCTGGCCACCGCGGTCGATCACGTCGAGTGCGCCCACGATCTGGAGGCCGGAGTCCGGGAACTACGCCTACTGGCCGCCCACGCACCTCCGTATAACCGCCGGTCGAAGTTCCCCCGACGCTGGTGGTGGGTGACCCTGACCAACGAAGCCTTCCCACGGTTCACTGTGGCGCGGGCGCCACAATCGGGCACTGTGGTGCGTCCATTCCGTTACGACAGCGCTGTCGGACCGTTCCGATCGCGTGGTGATGCTCTGGATGCTGCCGCGTTTATCGCGCGGTTCACCGGCGTGCGAACCTGCACCACCCGGCTGAGTCGCTCGGCGCTGCACGGACCGGCGTGTCCCGAGCGGGAAGTCTCCGGATGCCCGGCTGTCCGCGATGTCGGGGCCGCCGAGTACGCCACCACGGCGCAAGATGCGCTCGCGCTGATCGACGGGCGCAGCAGCCGCCCGCTGGCAGACGCGCTAGCGCATATCGATGAGCTGGCCGAGCGCAAGCGCTACGAGACCGCCGCACGGATCCGCGACGATGCCGCCGCCACGATCGACGTGCTGTGGCGGGGTCAGAGACTTCGAGCGCTCGCGTCGATCTCCGAAATGGTGGCCGCCAAGCCCGACGGCGAGGGCGGTTGGCACCTCGCGGTGATCCGCCTCGGCCAGTTGGCGGCCGCTGGAGTGGCTCCCCGCGGGGTCCCGCCAATGCCCGTCGTGGATGCCCTCAGCGCCGGCGCGCAGTCAGTCCTGCCCACCTCGGAACCCCTTGGGGGCGCACTCGTCGAGGAGTCTGCGCTGCTCACCCGTTGGCTCGCCCAACCCGGAGTCCGGATCGTGCGCGCCGAAGCGGGCTACTGCTCGCCGCTCGGCGCGGCCGGGCGTTGGTCGCCGTGGGCGGCCTCGGCCCGCTCGGCGCGCCTTGCCTCCCACCAGCTCACAGAACAACTCGCCGACTCACAACTGCTGGGTGAACCGCACCCAACGCGCGAGCAGCTGTTCGGCTCCCCCGGAGTCGATCGCCTCGACCGCGCGGGCCAGACCGGACTCCCAGGCCGGGACCCATTTAGCGTCGCTGGATAACCCGGCGTGGGCGACGAGCGCACCCGCAGCGTTGAGCACGACCGCGTCGCGAACCGGCCCCTTCGCGCCACCCAGCACAGCCCTGGCCTCTGCCGCATTCGATTCGGCGTCGCCGCCGACCAGTTCGGCGATCTCAGCGCGCCGGAAGCCGAACGCGGCCGGGTCAAACGTCAACCGCTCGACGGTGCCGGCCTGCACCCGCCAGATCGCGCTCGTCGTAGTGGTCGTCAATTCATCGAGCCCGTCGTTGCCGTGCACGACCAGAACACTCGCCCCACGGGCAGCGAACACACCGGCCATCACCTCAGCCAAATCACCCCACGCGCAGCCGATCAGACCCGCACGCGGAGTGGCCGGATTCGTCAGCGGGCCTAGCAGGTTAAACACCGTCGGCACCCCGATCTCGCGCCGCACCGCACCCGCGTGCCTATAAGACGGATGGAATAGCGGAGCAAACGCGAAACCGATGCCGACCTCAGCCACGCTGCGGGCGACCTCATCGGGGCCCAGATCGATACGCACCCCAAGCGCTTCGAGGGTGTCCGCACCACCCGACAGCGACGAGGCGGCGCGATTGCCGTGCTTGACCACCGGCGCCCCCGCTGCGGCCACCACGATCGACGCCATCGTGGACAGATTGACCGTGTTGGCGCCGTCACCGCCGGTCCCCACCACATCCACCGT
>CAXMSM010000041.1:0-3669 GCA_964195655.1 uncultured Gammaproteobacteria bacterium
GCCGATATCGTCGATGCGACTCCGCACCTCCTCAAGGCTCTGCGGGATTGCGTTCAGTGCCATCAACTCGTTGAATGTGCCGTCCAGACCGCCTTCGGCGCTGGCCCCGTTGTCACCAGCGACGTAGACGAACAGCGTGTCGTCGTACACCCCTATCTCCTCGAGCGCGTCCATGAGGCGACCGACCTGAACGTCAGTGTGCTCGGCGAAACCCGCATAAGTCTCCATCAGCCGGGCGTACACCGCGCGCTGGGTGTCATCGAGATCCGCCCATGCCAGGACACCCTCGGGGCGCGGGGTCAACTCGGTGTCCTCGGGCACGATGCCGCGCTGCTTCATGTTCGCCAACGTCTCCTCGCGAACAACATCCCAGCCCCGGTCAAACCGGCCGCGGTAACGCTCGATGTAGTCGGCTGGGACGTGATGGGGCGCATGGGTCGCGCCGAACGACACATACATAAAAAATGGCTTATCGGGCGTCATGACATGAAGATTGCGGACGTGGGCGATCGCCTTGTCCACCATGTCCTCGGAGAAGTGGTACCCGTCTTCGGCAGTGCCCCACGGCTCGACCGGAGACGTGCCCTCATACAGCGTCGGTGCCCACTGATTGGTCTCACCGCCGACGAACCCGAAGAATCGCTCAAACCCGTCGCCAGTAGGCCAACGATCAAACGGGCCCGACGCGCTGACTTCCCACGTCGGCGTCTGATGCATCTTGCCGAAAGCGCTAGTGCAGTAACCGTTGAGCCGCAACATCTCAGCCACGGTGGCCACCGTGTTCGGGCGCACACTGTCATTGCCGGGAGCACCGGTTGCGACCTCGCAGACCGAACCCATACCCGCCGAATGGTGGTTGCGTCCGGTCAGCAGCGCTTGTCTAGTGGGAGAACACAGCGCGGTGGTGTGGAACCGGTTATACGTCAACCCGCGCTCGGCGACCCGCTCCATAGCAGGCATCTGGCACGGCCCACCAACCGCGCTCGGCGCCCCCGCACCCATGTCGTCGATCAGCACAATCACCACATTCGGCGCACCCGTCGGAGGGCGAAGCGGCCGATACGCCGGGAACTCGGCATTCCTTGCATCCAGCGCGATCTTGCCCTTGGCGGGCACATCCGGAATTGGTAAGACGTGGCGACCGGAATGCTCTGGCTGCTGAGGCATGGCGATGTTTTCCTTCAACTCATCTACCGGGACCATCTGCTGGCAATCAGACTTGTTCGCCCCAGGGCCTCACCCAAAAGACACAACAAATGCTGACTCGGTTAGGCGTAGCCCGCTGCTCGCCAGGCCGCTCCGACTTCCACCTGATGGCCATGTCGGCGTCAAATGACGGCAATGCAGCCGGTAGCGGCCTGGGCTCACCTCGTAGGCCAGGCCGTGTGCAGTGATATCGGCCAGCCGACGAAGCGCGCGGGCAGATGTCGTCGACGGCGGTGTGGTGCAGGGCTGGACGGTGAGTCATCTGCGCCCTCTACCGATTCGATCCCGTATCCGCTGCAGGGCCCGGTGTTCGTGTAATAGACCGACAGGGCGGTTGGTGCGGCCTGATAGGCCCGCGTCGATCAGACTTACTGTTGAACCTCGGGTTAGGACACCTGGCAGGTAAGTTCAGTTGGGGAACCGGGCCGATTGTGGGAAGTCCAGTGGCGACAGATACGCAATACTGCCATCGGCCTTGTACACGTTGACCTCGTTTAACGTGATGGGGTAGTCGACCCTGCTGGCGAGGCGGATCGCCGGGCTGTGTGCAGGCTCCTGAGTTTGGAAACGAGTCATGCAGTCCTTGTGGCACGCCGCGCATGCGGGAAAATCGGGTGCGCTCGCTCGCCGAGGTCGTTTCTTTCTTGATGCCGGTGACCCCGTAAACCAGTGTGATCCGGGGAGGCGGTGGCGGGGCTGCGCATTGTTGCTTCGAGCACGAGGGTCCGACCCTTTACGATCCCCGTTCGGCTCCTGCGGGCGGGAAGCCTTTGTGGAATCAATCTCGCGAAACCGCACCGCTCCGAATCGGAAGTAAGGTCAGCCTCCCCAGTTCGCGGGGGCCTCGTTCGGTGTTGCCCAGCGGGCCGAACGCACGTCGGGTTCCGCACTAAATGTGCGGACGGCGTTCTCCAGCACGGCGTCGTCCCGCGCGACCGTCGACAATCCGGCCTGTAGCTGCACTTCCTCGCCGCTTGGCATGAGCACCGACTGCAAAGATCGCAACTGCGATGGCGCATGGGTGAGCGTATCGATCAGCATCCCGTGGATCCGGACTTCGGCGCTCCTCGCGCAAACCACCTCGAAAATATAATCAGCCGAGGTTCTTTCGCGACCTATCTGGGAACCGATGCGATCCATCCGCAATCCGAGCGGATGCAAAAACAGGTTGCCCATGACGATGATCACCGCTCCGGTAATGGCCTCCCGCCACATCCACGCACCAGCCAGCGCACCCACCGCCGCGGTCGCCCACAGCGTCGCCGCCGTGTTCAAACCTTTGACCGAAGCGCCCTGCTTCATGATGACGCCGGCGCCGATAAAGCCAATACCCGTGACGATCTGGGCCGCGACTCGGGTCGGGTCGGCTTCCATGCCGAACGAGTAAGCCCCGAGCACCAAAAAAAGCGCCGAGCCCATACTGACCAGCGCCATCGTCTGCAGCCCCGCCATGCTGGAACGCCACTGGCGTTCCACGCCGATTGCGAGCCCGAGTGCCGTTGCCAGCCCAACCCGGGCCAGCAACTCCACGCCTAACATGCCGTCGATATTCCCACCCGCGACCGCGCACGCTGAGGCGACACGCAGCTCAGTCGAACATGAGATTACACAACGGACCGCGCGGGGCGTGGTTGCTGGGCTGCTCGGCTGGCAGAAGAACCCGATCTGGCGCGGATTCGCGTCGAAGCGGACAACGACGCCATCGACTTGGAGATCTGGTCGGTCGACGACGTGCTGGTCGAGGCGTGTCAGTTCAAGCGGCGTGGCGAGCCATACACGTAGGGACAGCAGGAGCTCATCAACGAACTTGCGGACTGGTCCCATTAGCCCGGATCGTTCACGGCTGATCGGGGCTTTCTGCGTGTAGATGCACGGAAGTGCCTGTCCGGCAGGGGAAACTCGGACTTGCTAAGGGTTCAAGTTTCTCTGGGGAAAGGCACTCGGTAGGTGAAGGGTACTTCGTGGTCGGCTGGTTTGTCGGTGTCTGGTGATGGGATGGGCGTGGTGGCTCACGCGGGCAGCGCTGGCCTGCGACTTCTTGCCGATCGGGTCGGGTTGACCGGCGCGTTGTCAGGGGCATTGGCGCGGCGATCGTTCTCCCCGGTTCATGATCGCGGCCAGGTTCTCACCGATGTCGCGGTAATGCTCGCCGACGGCGGTGAGGCGATCGCCGATATCGACGTGCTGCGCCACCAGGGACCGCTGCTGGGTCCGGTGGCCTCGGCGCCGACGGTGTGGCGCACTCTTGCCGAGTTATCGCCAGCACGGCTGGCTGCGGTCGACAAGGCCAGGGCTCGGGTCCGCCGCGGCGTCTGGTCACTGCTGCCCGAGGGGCTTCCCGCCAGCAGGGTCGGCGACACCGATCTCGGTGAGATCGTGGTGTTGGATGTTGATGCCACCGTCGTCATTGCTGCATACGGACTGGCCTACGAGGTGAGCCCAGGCCGCTACCGGAGTGGCGGC
>CAXMSM010000042.1:0-4541 GCA_964195655.1 uncultured Gammaproteobacteria bacterium
GAGCGTGTGACCTAGGACTGAGGCGCGACCGCGTTCGGTCTTGTACGTCGTGGCTAACGCTGAACCAGCAGAACGGATCTACGAGTCGAAGAACGGGGACGTCATGATCGAGATGTTGAAGGGATTCCCTGAGAACGTCGCGGCCTATGTATGCCATGGGCATGTAACGAAGGCGGACTACGACACCGTGCTCATGCCGGATGTGGAGGACCGGCTGAGTCGGCATGAGAAGCTGCGCATCTACTACGAAGTCGCTCCCGACTTCGTCGGGCTCGATCCGGGTGCTGTCTGGGAGGACACCAAGGTTGGCCTTGGTCACTTTCTGCGGTGGGAACGATTCGCGGTCGTCACCGATGTCGAATGGATCAAGCATTCGGTGAAAATGTTCGGGTTCTTGATGCCAGGGGAGCTACGCGTGTTCCCGGTCGCCGACGCTCCGCGGGCGCGCGAATGGATCGCCGCTTAGCAGGGATATCCGAAACGGATTGTCGAGGAGATAGTACGGGCAACCAAACACGAGCTGTGTTTTCGAGCATGCGACTATCTCTGATGTGAGTCGGCGGTGTTGAGCAGCGTGGCCGCCGAGGTGCTGGCCCTGGCCTTGCTTGCGGGAGTGCTGCTCTTCGCGATGCTGCAGCCGCGAGGGCTACCGGAGGCAACGGTCGCTGTGCCCGCGGCGGCGATCGTCGTGGTGCTCGGGATCGTGTCGCCGACGGAGGCACTGCGCCAAATCCAGACGCTCGGCCCCACCGTGGGTTTCCTGGCCGCCATCCTGGTGCTGGCATATCTCGCCGACGTCGCGGGAATGTTCACCTGGCTGGGTGGATCCCTGGGGAAGCTCTCGGCCGGACAGCCAGTTCGTCTCCTCGGCTTGGTGTTCGCCGCCGCTGCGGTAATCACCGCGGTGCTCAGCCTCGACGCGACCGTCGTACTGCTGACACCGGTGGTGTTTCGTACCGCGGTCGGCTTGGGGTTGCGGGCCAAACCGCACGTGTACGCGTGCACCCACCTAGCGAATTCCGCATCAACACTGTTGCCGGTGTCGAATCTGACGAATCTGCTGGCGTTTTCGGCCACCGGTCTCTCCTTTCTGCAATTCGCGGGCCTCATGGGGTTGCCTTGGCTGGCCGTGATCGCGGTGGAGTACGTGGTGTTCCGGTGGTTCTTCCGCGACGACCTGCGACCGGCGCCGGTGGCCGTGTGCACCGAGGGGAGCCAGTACGAGGCGGACCAGGGCGAGGAGAGGGCCCCGATGTCCACGCCGCCCATCTTCGTCTTCGCGGTATTGGGCGTGACCCTGCTCGGCTTCGGTGCATCCGGCTTTCTCGGCGTCGAGCCTGTGTGGGTGGCGGTTGCCGGCGCGGGGGCACTGGCGGTGCGCTCCCTGTCCCGCCGGGAGATCACCTTCCCCGGACTGGTCCGCGAGGCGTCGCCGTTGTTCTGTCTGTTCGTATTCGCGTTGGGCATCCTGGTGGCCGGCGTGACGGGCCACGGTATGGGCCAGGCACTGGGCGCGATGCTGCCGACCGAGCCTTCGTTCGCGGGGCTGCTCGGAGTCGCCTTGATTGCAGCGGTGCTGGCCAATGTGGTCAACAACCTGCCCGCCACATTGGTGATGCTTGGCGTGCTCGGCCTCGATCCTCACCCGGGACTTGTGCTCGCCATGCTGATCGGGGTCAATGTAGGCCCCAATCTCACCTACGTCGGTTCACTGGCCACCCTGCTGTGGCGCCGGGTCCTGGCGAGTCGCGCGGCCGCCCCCACCCTGACCGAGTTTCTGCGCTTGGGAGCGCTGACTGTCCCCGTCGGCCTGCTGGCGGGTGTGGTCGCGCTCTGGTTTGGATTGACACTGGGAGGTGGACTGCAATGAACGCACGGGTGGTGGCCTGGCTATCGGAAGGAACGTGGCACGCCGTTGTGGACAGCGTCGCGACAGCACTGGAAGCGATGAACTCGTCACCGGAAGTCGTTCTGCTTTACGTGCTGGACAGCCAAATCAGCGAAGCGGTGCACGGCGCATTCGGCGGGCTACTCGGGCGGGGAATGCGCGAGCGTGACCCGGGCACCGCGGTCACCGACGCCGCGCGGGCAGCCGCCTCGGAGCTACTGGACGCAGCACACCGGCGTCTGGGGGCGACCGCCGAGCGCGTCGTCCGTGTCGGTCGGATTGAGCGCGAAGTCACCGCGGCCTGCGCGGGCGCCGACTTGTTGGTGTGTGCGCGCGACGGCGACCGATCGCAGTTGGGGCCGCACAGTCTCGGTCACCACACCCGGTTCGTGGTCGACCACGCCCCCTGCGCGGTGTTGCTGATCTGGCCGGATGTCGTGCCTGGGTTGGGTTCGATTCCGCCGCATCCCGAGGACCGCCCGGGAGCCCCTTAGGATTGCTGCGCCCCGGGGGCGCTCGGTTCGGCCACGGTGTCGGGGATGCCGGCTGTCTCGGGCACGCCCAGCACAAAGACGATGAGCGCCAGGACGGCGATTCCGGCGAGCACCCAAAACGCAGCGTGGAAGCCGAAGGCGACGGCGACGAAACCTGCCAGGCCGGGACTCAGCGCGGCACCGATGCCCTGGATGGTGGTGGCCGCTCCGAGCGCGAGGTTGAAATGGCCGGTACCCCGAGTGAGATCGGCGATCACCAAGACGAACATTGTTCCGAAGATCCCGGCCCCGATTCCGTCGAGCACCTGAATCGAGATGATGTAGAACGGCTCGTCGGACAAGGTGAATAGCACTCCGCGGAGGGGAAGGACCAGGAAGGCCGCCAGAAAAATCGGTTTACGTCCCCAGTCCTTGCCGTGCCTGGCGATCATGATCGCCATCGGGATCATCACCAGCTGCGCGACGATGATCAACGCTGCCTGATACAGCGTGCCCTGCCGGACGTTCGCCAATGCGAGTTCCTGGCCGGTCAGCGGCAGCATGGCGGCATTGGCCAGCTGCCACAGCAGCGCCGCACCGCACAGCGCCAACAACGGTCGCGACCGCAGCAGCACTCCGAATCCGGACGGCTTCTTCGCGCCGCCCTGCTTCGCTGGCCCGCCCTGGCTTGCGGGGCCACTTGGTGTGAGTCCGCGTGCGACGTCGTTGTCGATCAGCCGTGGGTTGATCATCAAGGTCACGATGACCACCAGGACGCTTACTGCGGCAGCGAACCAGAAGCCGGCCCTGATCGTGATCAGGTAGCCGGCAAGGCCGAACACCACGGCCCCGACCACGTTGCCGGCGTGATTGAACGCCATCATTCGCCCGGTGCGGTACGTGTAGGCCGCCGCACCCACCATGCCGAGCGCGATCGCCGCGATCGCTGGGGGGAACACCGCCCCGGCGACTCCGGTGACGACCTGTGCTGCCAAGATCACCAGAAAGCTCGGGTTCACGGTGATCATGACGGCGCCTATCGCAGTCGCCACCGCCGCGACGATGATCAGGCTGCGCTTGCGCGCCGTCTTGTCGATGAGTGCACCGATGGGTGTCTGCACGGTCAGTCCGACCAGCGCGCCGATGGTCATTACGAGGCCGATGTCGGCGGGGCTCCAGCCTGGCACGGTCAACAGGTAGATACCCAGGAACGGCCCGAGCCCAGACTGCACGTCGGCCAGGAAGAAGTTGAGTCCGTCCAACGCGCCCAGGGAACGGCCCAGCCCAGCAGGCGAGGGCATGGGCCTGGAACCAGTGTTCGCCGTGTTGCCGTGCGCCACGATTGTTACCCGTCGATCGCCGAATGGTGTGAACCGCACCGCAACTACGAAGCGGCCGTCCATTTCTCACTGAAAACACCTCCGCGGGCGTGAGCGCGATAACCCGGCCGATGCCGTCCCCACCGTATCGGCGGTGGGCTGCGAGGGTGGCGGTGGGGCGCGACATCGGCGGTTGGCTGCCGGGCTGACAGTGATTTATGTGGGGAGTCCTGCTGGGCATCGCGGCGTAGTCGCGCACATTCAGTGGTGAATCACGCTGTAAAATCACCTAATCCGTTTGGATTCCAGTGCGCTGGGTTGCGCTGTGGACGTCACTCGTCTTCGGTTTGGCGCATTCTGTGAACATTTTCACCGAGGGTATAGGCGCGATCCCGCTGGTATTGACCACCACCGTCGCCGGGTGTTTTTTCGATCTGACCCCTCGGGTCAGCAGTTCGCTGCTGGTCCCCATCGCGTTTCACAGACTGAGGGACTTCGGCTTGTTCTCCGCTCGGATCGCCGACGAACTCGCGCTCATTGGAACGGTATTCATCCTGGCCGATCTCCGGCGTCGGCTACTGCCCGTCTTCTCGATTCCAGCGGTCACGGGGTGGCCGGCGTCCTAGCCGATGGGTTGCCAGGCCATCTCGGTGGTGGCGATGGGGCCGAAGGTCAGATCACTTCTACGAAATGCGCCTTCGACGCAGGGCTGTCAACAGGCTCCAGAGCTGCGAGGGGTTGACCTCCGGCACGCTCTGTAGATGGACTGAATTCATTTCGGCGCGTTGAGAGTTCGTATTTTTGGAGACTGTCGCGGGCCCCGCGGCTACGGTGGGAATGGTGGCTGTTCGTGGCACACTG
>CAXMSM010000043.1:0-3142 GCA_964195655.1 uncultured Gammaproteobacteria bacterium
GGTCGTGCGCGCACCCAGGCGTCTTGCGGTGGCCAGCGCCTGCAGACCTGCCACTCCTACCCCGAGCACCAGCACCGTGGCTGGCCTCACCGTGCCCGCGGCCGTGGTCAGCATCGGGAAGAACCGCGTCGACTCCGAAGCGGCCAAGACCACAGCCTTGTAGCCGGCCACGTTGGCCTGCGAGGAGAGCGCGTCCATTACCTGGGCCCGCGAGATCCGTGGGATCGCCTCTACGGCAAAGGCCTGTACGCCCGCCGACTTGAGCGCCGCGACCTGGTTGTTCGAATTGCGCGGCGCCAGGAAGCCGATCAGCATCTGGCCGCTGCGCAGCTTGGCGATTTCTTCACTGCTGGGCGGGGCTACCTTGACCACCACGTCGGCCGACCAGGCGTCGCCGATGGTCGCGCCCGCCGCGGTATAGAGGTCATCAGGCAGCAAGGCGCGTTCCCCGGCGCCGGACTCCACGACGACGTCTATTCCGTTCTTCAGCAGCGGGGCCACCGCCTTCGGGACCAAGGCGACGCGCCTTTCGTCGGCACCGGACTCGGCGACAACGCCTACCGTCACCGTCTTCGTCTCCCGCTGCGGGGCGGCGGATTCGACTTCTGTCATGGCGACTTAAATCTCTTCTGTCGTTTGGCGGGTATCTCGCCCCACGGTGCAGCAGCGCGGGAGCGCCGTGTGATGTGGGATCCGTGATCAGACACCATAACCGTTGGGCTCATGTAGAGCCGATTCCGCACCTTGAGCATCTGTACAGTTCAGCGACACCCGGCCCGACCGGCATTGCCAAAGGCAGTGGCGCCGAAGCGCGTCATCGCCCAAGTGCTCGACAGGAGAATCACATTGTGACGACCGCCACGGCGGGGCCGTCATTGGTGGGGCTGCCATTCTTGACGCGTGTCAATCGAGCACGTTCGGGTCTGGCTCGGGCGGCGAGATGACCGTCGTCTGGGTGCCGCGGCCGGTACCCGTAGAGATGCGCATCGAGCCGCCCATCGCGTCGAAGCGCGCCAGCAGCGACCCCAGCCCGATGTGGCCCTCTGCCAACGACCTATCGATCATCGCAGGGTCGAAACCGCACCCATCGTCACTGACGGTCAGGATCACGCGATTACCGCGGCGCGCCAGCTCCACCCAAACGGTCGTTGCCTGAGCGTGTTTGGCCACGTTGGTGAGTAGTTCGCGAGCAGCCCGGTAGAGCAGCGATTGGCTCAGCGGCTTGCCAACCTCCTCGAGTTCGCCCGTTACCTCGATGTCGTTGCGAAATTCGAACTGCCGCAACAACTCTCGTATGCCGGCAGTGAGGCCCAGTTGCGCGAGCACCTGCGGGTGCAGTTGCGTGACGGTAGAGCGCAGGCCGGTGGCTGCCTCCTGTAGCGCAGCGTAAACCGTATCCAGCGTGGGGTCAGGGTTTCGAAGGCGGACCTCGTCGAGCTCCAGCCGGGCCGCGAGTAGCGTTTGCAACGGACCGTCGTGCAAATGCTCGGCAACCTCGCGGTTGCGCCGCTCATCGGATTGCATGGCCTCCGACACCAACTGCAGCCGAACCTGCTGCAAGGCCCGGAGCCGGGCCTCCCGGTGGGCCAACACCGTGCTCAGCGCCGTGGCGGCCAGCGCAAGCCACACCAGGAAGCCGAAGTTGGAGTACACCATCTTCGGCAATGTCGTGTCGCGGTTGGAATAGAAGGTCCACGCCGCGAGATAGCCCAGCACCGTGACGGTCCCGAAGATCGCGGTCCGGACCGGACGAGCCTGGAATGCCACCGAGATCGGCAACAGGAAGAACACCGGGAACAGTATCTTGAACGCGCCGACCGATACCAAGCAAAGCGAGATGACGACGGCGAGGTCCACCCCGGCCGACGCCAGGTCGGCCCATCGAATAACCGGTCGGCGCAGCACCACGATCAGCCACACCACCGCGGCCACGAAGTAGCCGGCGATGATCATCAGGTACAGCTCCGGCAGCCAGTGGTCGACCTTGCGGATCCACACCAATATCGCGACCTCGGCGATCAGCAGCAACCGCAGGACGGCCGAGACGCGGACCGGTTCGGCAGTCAGAAAGTCGCGATACTCCGTCAGTCGCGGAAGGGAAGCAGTCACGCTATTCCAACAGCTTGCGCCGCATCGCCTCGGCGACGGCCGCGGCTCGGTCGCTCACACCGAGCTTCTCGTAGAGCCGTTGGACGTGGGTCTTGACCGTCGAGGGGGCGAGGAACAGCTCCTTGGCCATTTTGGGAATGCTGAAGCCAGCAGCGATCAGCATGAGCACTTCGCGCTCGCGCGGGCTCAGCCCTGGCCCCTCGGGCTCGACACGCCGTCGGATCTCGCCAGCCAGACCGCCGGCCAAGCTGGGGGCGACGACGTCACGCCCCTTGGCGCAATCCAGGATTGCGGCGACCAATTCGGTGCGCGTCGAATCTTTGGGCAGAAACCCAGCAGCACCTGCCTGCAAAGCCCGGTAGACGATCGCCGACTCGTCATGTGCGGAGATCAACAACACCCTGGTGCGCAACGCATCGCGCTGCACCGCGGCCGCAACGGCGGCGCCGTCCATGCCCGGCATCCGGTAGTCCAGTAGTGCCACTTGAGGTTGATGATCACGGATCAAGGCCAGCGCGGCCGTCCCGTCGCCGGCCTCGGCGATCACGTCGATCGATCCGCTCGACTGCAGCGCCCGCACGACACCTTCGCGGAACATCGGGTGGTCGTCGCCGACCACCACCCGCACTTTCTCGCCCGCCACCATAGCGATCAGCATTACACAGCACAGGCGCGCTATCCCCCGATCGGTGGACACACTTTTCCACCGGTGATCCCCCAGTCGTCGGACAGATTCCCGAGCCTGGAGGGGGCATTCTTAGTTCATCGCCCGAACACCTCGGTCAGGAATTCCGGAACACCAAGCAGCCCAAGAAAGGCAATCATGAACAGCATCACCCGCGCCCTGGTTCTGCCCCTCCTCTCAGCCGGCATCCTCGGCGGCGCACTGGGCCTTGCCGGCGCCGCGGCAGCGGAAGTGACCGTCCACAGCACCACTGGCAACAGCTCCATCGTCGCGACCCCCAGCACCAAGGCCAACAGCTCCATCGTCGCGACCCCCAGCACCAAGGCCAACAGCTCCATCGTCGCGACC
>CAXMSM010000044.1:0-16890 GCA_964195655.1 uncultured Gammaproteobacteria bacterium
ACGGGCCAGCCGTACGGTGCCGAATCGAACACATCTCCCGCGGAAACGAGCTCGCCGCGGCTCAGTTTGATCGCGAAGCCCGTCACCGGCGAATCGGCCGACATCGCGTCCACCTCGCCGGCGATCAGGGCGTTCGTCACCTCGTCCTGGCTCGGCAATACGACGAGCTCCACCGGGGGCTGCCCCGCGGCCACGCACTCATCACTCTTGCGCGGCAGTTTCTCGGTTTCCTGCAAAGTACCTTGTGCCACACCGACTTTAACCCCACATGGCGAGTTCGGGTTGGGGGCGGTACCCGATCGCTTCGCCCATTGGGTGCCAGCCTTGAAGTAGGTGACGAAGTCGACCGACTCCTCGCGCTCCTTCGTGTCAGTGACCGAGGACATCCCGACGTCGACAGTCCCGTCCTGCACCGACGGTAGAATCTCGTCGAAGCTGGAGTCGCGGAAATCCGGCACCATGCCCAGCACCCTGGACACCGCGGTCATCAGCTCGACGTCGAAGCCGACGAGTTGGCCGTCGGCGTTCTTGAACTCCATCGGGGCGTAGGGCACGTTCACCCCGATCACCAAGCGACCCGTCTCCCGAATCTCGGCGGGTACGGTCGCCGCAATCGACGCGACGGCCCCTTCTGGCAGGTCACCGCCACCGCCGCGCCACGGCGCCCACAGCCACAGAGCCCCTGCACCCAATACCAGGACCAGCAGAATGGCCGCGGCTGCGGCGAGCGCCTTCGTGGGCTTCGCGCGCTTGGAGTGAGCCGAGTGCCGGGATCCACTGCCGGCCCGGCGGACCGGTGAGTTGAGCGCACGGCGCGCGGCTACCGCGAGCTCGCCGGCACTCTGATATCGCTTTGCGGGCTTCTTGGCCATGCCCTTGGCGATGACATCGTCGAATGCGGCCAGCCGCGGGTCACTGTCGGACGGGCGAGGCAGCGGAGAGAGCATGTGCCCGGCGATCTGCTGCTCGAGGGTATCGGCCGGGTAAGGCCTTGAGCCGGTGAGACATTCGTAGAGCACACAGGTTAGCGCGTAGATATCGGAACGGGCATCGACCTCGCCGACTTCAAAGCGTTCCGGCGCCATGTAGGCCAGCGTGCCCATGGTGCTGCCGACGGTCGTCAGCCCATCCTCACCGGCGGTGCGGGCCAGCCCGAAATCGATCAGGTAGGCGAAGTCACGTCCGGCGATGAGGATGTTGGACGGCTTGATGTCGCGATGGATCAGGTCGTTCTTGTGCGCGGCGTCCAACGCGTGCGCAATCTGTTCCACGATGGTGACGGCGAATGCCGCGCCCAGCGGCTTCTCGGTTTCTTCGAGCATGGTGCCCAGGTTGCGACCCTCGATGAGTCGCATGTCCAGATACAACCGGCCATCGATCTCGCCGAACCCGTGGATGGGCACCACGTGCGGGTCGTTGATGCCCGCGGCTGCCTGCGATTCGCGACGGAACCGGGCCTGGAAGATCGCATCCACTGCCATGCGGTGCGGGAGCACCTTGAGCGCGACGACACGGTCGGTCTTGGTATCGAAGGCTTGATAGACCTCACCCATGCCGCCCTCGCCGATCAGCTTTTGAAGCTGATAGTGCCCGAACGGTGTCGCATTCACCGGTTTTCCCCTCGGCTGCGGCCAATCGGTGTGTCGGTTGAAGCTACCTCATGCTTGCCGGGGCCGCCCGGGGCCAATGGACTTGGCAGGCCGAGCGCCGGTTCGGGTGAAATAGCGTGCGCGCCGCAGGTGGGCAGGGCTAGCGTGGAAGACACCCGGCGAAGGAGAGTCCCATGCCCCGACACGCCCGTCCCAGCCGCAATCGTGCTAGCGATTGCGGCTGCAGCTGCTTCCCCTGCAGGTCCGGAACACATTGCAACGGCGACCGGTGCGACGGTAGAGAGAGGCGCGACGGAAGATGAGCCGAATCCGCGCCTAACCGAACAGCACGCTGTCGACCACGGCCCACGGTGCCATATCGTGCCCGGCCACCTACGAACGAGTGAACTTTCGCTATCGGAATGCCAGTTCGGCGCGCGCTACTGGCCGTAGGGGTCTGGCTAGTGAAGACGCGGTGGGCATCTACCCGGCCGGCGGCGCAGGCGAGAAATAGTCCGGCGCAGGCGGAAAATCGGCCGACTCGGGCGAAAAATCCTCGGGCGGACCAATGGGGTCGTCCTGAAATTCCGGCGGTAGCGGCGCCGGGGCTTCGGGCTGGTCGATGATCTGTGCGGCGTCGGGGACCGGGACCGCGACAGCGACGGGTTCCGCCCCTGCAGGCACTTCGGGTACTCGTGGGGAGGCCGATTTCGGAGCGCGCGGAGCTGCCTTGGCCGGGGAGGCAGGGGTCGATGGAGTCGACTCGGGCACCGCCGCCTCCGAGCGCGCCATCCGTGGCGCCTCGTTGTCAGGCACCAGGGACATACCGAGCGCCACCGACAGCGAGACGACGAAGGTCACGACCGCTGCGGCGAGTACCGAGGCCAGCGTCGCTGTCGGCGACAGCTCTCGGCGGGCAGGTGCGATCTGGGCGTCCAAAATTGACACGGCCGAGGCAGCCGCCAGCGCCGATCCCCTGGCCAGTGCCAGGTCAGCCTGGTCAGCGGAGATGACCCGCGCGTGGGTGCTCTTCTCCAGTGCGGTCACCACACTGGCGACGTCGCCGGAACCGACCACGAAGACGGCATCGGGGGACGAACCGTCGATATCGCCGACATCGACGGCGTCAACCCGGTCCGCGGTCACCCCGTCCGGCGTAACCGCAGCGACGACGGCGCCACCGGACTCCACGACACACACCACGACCCGTTCGTATCCGGCGATATCGGCGATGCCGCCGGTCAACGCCTCGGCAGCCTCGAGGTCAGAGACTGCGATGACGTTCTCGACCTGGCGATCGGTCAGGGCCTGCCACACCGCGCTGGCAGTCGCCTCCGCCGCGCCGGTCCAGGTGAGCCCGATGGCATGCACCTGCCGGGCTCCAGCCGTGTCAAATAACGAGCCGAGCAGCGCCTCAGCGTCGAACTCCTGGTCGGTGTCGGTCGGTAGCGAGCCCCGGTCGAGGGTGGCACCCTCGCCCGTCGTGCCTTCGACGAGCACCCAGCGCACCGATGATGAGGTCATCGACAAACCGAGCACGAGGTCCATCGAGCCCCCCGATCTGATTACGATTGACCGCTGACACTACCGTTTGGAACGAACGCCGGTGGGCAGACGGTGCGCAAGAGCGGGGAGTCACGGTGACTACACGGTTCGTGGTCCAACGGAACGACTTCCGGCAGACCTCCTGGGAGGATGTGCCGCCCGACGATCTCGACGATGGGTCGGTCCGGCTGCAGATCGACAAGTTCGCTCTGACCTCGAACAACATCACCTACGCCGTCTTCGGTGACGCCATGGGTTACTGGCAGTTCTTCCCGACCGGTGACGCGGCGACCGGCTCGATCCCGGTGTGGGGCTTCGCGTCGGTGGTGGAGTCCCGCTGCCCGGGTGTGGACGTCGGTGAGCGGTTCTACGGCTACTTCCCGATCGCCGAGGAGGTCGTGCTGACGCCTGTGGCCGTGGCGGCTCAGGGTTTCACCGACGGCGTCGATCATCGCCGCGCGCTCCACCCGATCTACAACCGGTACACCAACTGCAGCGCAGACCCCGGTTACGTCGCCGGCCTCGAATCGCAGCAGGCCCTGCTGCGCCCGCTGTTCTCCACCTCGTTTCTGCTCGACGACTTCCTCCACGACAACGGGTGCTTCGGCGCCGATGCGGTGATCCTGTCCAGCGCATCGAGCAAGACCGCCTACGGAACCGCTTTCTGCCTGGCGCGGCGGCGCGAGACGGACACGGGAAGCGAAGCGCCGGACGCGGTGAAGATCGTCGGGCTCACCTCACCGGGCAACCTCGAGTTCACCCGCGCGCTCGGCTGCTACGACGAGGTCCTCCGCTACGACGACATCGCTTCTTCGCTGCCCGGCGACGCCGCGGTGTACGTCGACATGAGCGGGAACGCCCAAGTGCGCGCGGCAGTCCATCGACGGCTGGGAGACCAACTTAGTTACAGCTGCGCGGTCGGCGCTACACACTGGGATGCACCCGGGGCCGACGGTGATCTGCCCAGCCCACAGCCGGTGCTCTTCTTCGTGCCCGATCAGGCCGCCAAGCGCGCCTCGGAGTGGGGCCCCGCGGGGCTGGCCGAACGCATCGGCGCGGGATGGACGGCGTTCATGGAACCGGTCACCCGCCCCCACAACCCCTGGCTGACGGTGGTGTCCGGGCAGGGCACCGCGGCCATTGACGCCTGCTATGCCGCACTGCTCGACGGCAGCGTCCCTGCACGTGAGGGGCACGTGCTGTCGGTCTGACGCTCAGGCCGGCCGCCGATCTAGCCGGCGTGGAGGTGCGGGCGATCCTGATGCTCGATCAGCCACTGCCGTTCCACCCGCTTCACCCGTTGGTGTTCCATAGCGACCAGTAGCGCCCCGGCGGTGACGAGCGCCCCGGCGATCAGGCCGAGGATCACCGACAAGGTGCTGTCCCCATATGCAGTCGCCGCGACAGCGGCGGCGATCAGCACGGTGCCGACACCGATAAGGATCAGCCCGGGCAACCAAAGCGTGTCGATAAAGGATTCACCGGCATGCTGTTGGGTCGTCCGTGCATGATCAACCGGGTCGCGGTGCGCGCCTTTCATCACATCTCCTTTCGTGGAGAGATGACTCAAGGCTACGCCTTTTGTAGCCTATTGTGACCTAGGTCACTATTACCGAGATGTGACGCCCTACTTCCACGCGAGAATGCGTTCGGCCAGCTCAGGGCCGCAGTCCTCCTGTACGAAATGACTGCCGTGCAGTCGAGCGTGCGGCTGGCCCGCCGCGCCCGGGACGTGCGCGATCAGCGGCCGATCGGCAGCGCCCAAAATCGGATCCTTGGCGCCGAACAGCGCCAGCAACGGTTTGTCCCAGCGGCCCAACACCTCCCAGGCGGCGCGGTTGGCCGGCACTGCCGGGTCGTCGGGCGAGGTAGGTACCAATTGCGGGAAGGCACGCGCCCCGGCCTGATAGCTCTTGTCAGGGAAAGGCGCGTCATAGCCCGCACGCACCGCCGCAGGCACCTTGCTGGCTGTCCCGACGCCGACGAGGCGGCCGGCGCTCAACCAGGGGGAATACTTCGCGAACGCACGCCAGATCCGGAATGCCGGCGGGACAGGGCGGTCGGCTGTCGGCAGAAACCCGTTGGCCACCACCACCCGCGCGAACCGTGCGCTCTGCTCGGCCACGATCCGCAACCCGATCAGCGAGCCCCAGTCCTGCACGACGACGGTGACGTCGGTCAGGTCCAATGCCTCGAACCACGACGTAACCCACTGCACGTGCCGCAGATAGGTGTAGTCGTCGATATGACCCGGCTTGTCCGAGCGGCCAAACCCGATCAGATCCGGTGCCAGCACCCGGTGGCCGGCCTCGGCCAGCGGCGGAATCATCGTGCGATACAGATAGCTCCAGGTCGGCTCCCCGTGCAGCAGCACGATGGGGGCGCCGTCACGCGGTCCTTCGTCGACATAGTGCATTCGAACCGCGTCGGTGCCGGCGGCCATCACGTCGACGTAGTGCGGTTCGAACGGATAACCCGACAAGTTCGCGAAGCGGGCGTCGGGGGTACGCAGTAGTTCCATAGTGTCACCGAGGTTAGCGTTCCCGCCCTCGGCGTATTCTGCCCACTGCGCCGGCGGCACGGTCGTGGCGCTCCGATGATGGGAAGGTTGGGTGACGATCGATGGGTTCAGCCGATCGGCTTGAGCGATGGGAATCCCGCAGCGAGTGGGTGTTGGCGGCCATTGCGGTGATATTCCTGGTCGTGTACTCGTTCCAAGTTCTCGCCAATCCGCCCCCACAGGTGAACAGCCAGCTGAACAACGCGATGGCGCTGCTGTATGTGGCCTTCATCGTGGACTACGTGGTTCGGTTCACACTCGCGCCGCAGCGCCGTCGGTGGTTTTTCCGGCACCTATTCGACCTGGCTATCGTGGCGTTGCCGTTCCTGCGCCCGCTGAAGCTGCTCCGACTGCTGGTCCTGATCAAAGTGATGCAACGGGCCGGCGGCGACGCCATCCGCGGCCGGGTCGCCATCTACGCCGCGGGCAGTGCAGCCTTGTTCGTATACGTCGCATCGCTGGCGATCCTCCAGACCGAGCGGTCCGCACCTGGGTCCAATATCACCAACTTCGGCGACGCCCTCTGGTGGGGGGTCACCACGGTCACCACAGTGGGCTACGGCGATACGTACCCGGTGACCGACACCGGGAGGGTGATTGCCGCACTGCTGATGATGGGCGGGATCAGGCTCATCGGTTTCATCACCGCGACGGTAGCCTCGTGGATCGTGGAAAGGGTCTCTGAGGAGGACTCCGCGAACCGCGCCGCCACCGCCTCCCAGATGGAGGAACTGCGTGACCAGATCCACAACCTGTCGGAGCAGCTGCACGTTCGTGACGAGACCCAGGAAAACGCTTGGTCACACCGTTGAACCGGGGTCAACGGTAGGTCAACCACTGCCCCGTCAGCTCGACAGATTACGGGCGCGCCGGATGACCCGCGGCGATATCCGCCTCGGTGCAATCCGGCCGCTGAGCACGGTGGCCACCGGACCGAGGAACGCCAGCACGAATACATAAGGCATTGCGATCGACTCGATCACCGGGATCGCGGCACCGACCAGTGCAATGATCACCAACGAGAACTCCCCCCGCACGATCAGCGCAGTACCCGCACGCAGCTGACCGGTCCGTTCTACGCCTTCGCGGTGCGCGGCGTACATCCCCGAGGCGACCTTGGTCGCGGCGGTCACCAAGGCCAGCACCACCGCCAGGGGCAGCATCGGGATCAGTGACACCGGCTCCACCATCAGCCCGATCGAGACGAAGAAAATTGCGGCGAACAGGTCGCGAAGTGGACTGAGCACCTTCCGGGCACGCTCGGCCGACTCGCCGGTCAGCATCAGGCCCACCAGAAACGCGCCGACGGCAGCGGAGACATGCACGAATTCAGCCAGACCCGCGACGATGAGGGCCACCCCGAGCACGCGCAACAACATCAGTTCGGAGTCCGGCGGGGCCACCAGACGCGCCACCATATGCCCCCAGCGGTAGGACGCCATGAAAGCGACCGCCAGCGCCACCATGGCGATCGCCATCCCGGTCACCGCGTGCCACCACGCGCCACCGGCGGCCAGCACCGCGAGCAGCGGCAGATACGCGGCCATCGCGAAATCCTCGAGAACGAGCACCGCCAAAACCGCCGGGGTTTCGCGGTTGCCCAACCTCCGCAGGTCGGTCAGCAGTCGCGACACCACTCCCGAGGACGAGATATAGGTGATGCCGGCCATCGCCAGGACCCCGACGAAATCGAGTCCCAGAAACCACCCGACCAGGGCGCCGGGGGTGGCGTTGAGCGCCAGATCCACCCACGCCGACGGCAGGTGCTTGCGCATGCTGGCGGCGAACTCACTGACAGAGAACTCCAGGCCCAGCGTGAGCAGCAGCAGGACGACCCCGAGGGTGGCGCCCGTCTGAATGAAGTTGACGGCCGACGGCACCAGGGGCAGTCCCCCGTCGCCCAGCGCCAGGCCGGCCAGCAGATACAACGGGATCGGGGATAGCGACATGCGCCGGGCCAGCGCACCCAGAACCGTCAGAATGACCAGTAGCAGGCCGATCTGCAGCAGGAGCGGAACCGAATCATGCACTTGCTCAACCTTTGTCGAAGATACGCTCGACCTGGGCGATGCCAACGGCCGTCCCGATGACGACCAGAACATCGCCGGGGTGCAGGACGTCGGCCGGACCGGGCGACGGCAACACCTCATCGTCGCGCACGACCGCGACGATGGAGGCGCCCGTGCGGGTGCGCACCCGGGCGTCGCCCAGCGGGTGGTCGGCGTACGGGCTGCCGGCTTCCACGGCTACCTGACCGGCGTCGAGTCCGGGAACCTCGCGGGTCAGGTCGGCGAACCGTTCGGCGATGCGGGGGGCGCCCAGGATCTGCGCCAGCGCCTCGGCCTCCTCCATGCTGAGGTGGAACAGCGGTTGGGCAGCATCGGGATCCTCCGCCGCGTAGAGCACCACCTCGAAGTCCCCAGCCCGCTTGGCGATCACGCCGATACGGTCGCCCTCGGAGTTGTCGAATTCGTAGCGCAGCCCCACGCCGGGCAGAAGCACCTCATTGACGTCCATGCCTGAATTGTCGCGGATGCCCCGGACTATTGGCGCCGACATCGCATACTGGCCCGATGGTCGAGGACGGCAAGCCGCTCTCCGAGGACGACGCACGCATCCTGGGCCTGGAATCAGAATCCATCACCGGCCACACGCTCAAGCTGATGGTGCTCGAGCCCGGGGACCAGCCCCTGGACCTGGACCGGCTGCGGAGCACTGTCGCCGATCGGCTGGCCGGGCAGCCGCGGGCAACCGAACGCGTGGTGCAGGAGGCCGACGGGCCGCGTTGGGTACGCGACGAGGACTTCGACATCGACGCCCACGTCCGGCGCAGAATCGACGCCCACGTCCGGCGCAGAACAGCCCCCGAACTGATGACGCCCGACCAGCTATGGCACACCGTCAGCGAGTTGATGGCCGAGCACCTCGACCATCAGCGGCCGCTATGGACGTTCGACGTGATCGGACCGCTGAGCGACGGCCGGGAGGCGATCGCCGCCCGAATCCACCACGCGATGGCTGACGGGATCGCCGGGGTTCGATTCCTGGACGCCGTGCTGTTCGACCGGCGTGCCGACCCGCCGGGGCAGCCTCACGCCGGTGTGCACGCCAGCGTGGCGCCGCCGCTAGTCACCGAGGTGCGCCGGCTGCCCGAGGCTGTCCTGCGAGAACTAGCCCGACCCAGTCGGCCTACGCCGCTCGACCAGCCGGTCGGCGTTGCCCGCAGGCTCGCCTTCACCGTGCTGCCCATGGCAGAGCTGAAGGCGATCGGCGCTTCGCGACCGAACCATACGACGGTCAACGATGCGTTGCTCGCGGTCATGGCGGGCGGGCTGCGCAGCTGGCTGAGCGCCGACGGGGCGACGGTGGGACGGCTACGTGCGCAGGTGCCTGTCAGCCTGCACCACCGCGATGAGTCGGCAGGCGATCTGGGGAATCGCGATTCCTTCATCAACGTCGACCTTCCCCTGTCCGAACAGGATTCCGTGACGCGGCTCGATCTGATCCGCGCGGAGACCGCCAAGCGCAAGCAACTCGGCGATGCCGAGGAACTCTTCGACCTCTTCCATGCGCTCGGTCGAATTCCCTACCTCGGCACCGCCCTCCAGCGGTTGGCCGGTAGCGCGCGGGAATTCAGTGTGGCCATCTCGAACGTGCCCGGACCGGCGGCAT
Source organism: uncultured Gammaproteobacteria bacterium (assembly GCA_964195655.1). Classification (GTDB taxonomy): domain Bacteria; phylum Actinomycetota; class Actinomycetes; order Mycobacteriales; family Mycobacteriaceae; genus Mycobacterium. Next base: position 9,367 of record CAXMSM010000044.1, read on the forward strand.
CCGTGACGGTAGCCGGTCGGCGGGTGCAGCACCTGTTCTCCTCGTCGGAGCCCGCAGCACATCACGCACTCCGGATCTCGGCGATCTCCTACTCCGGCGATATCGGCATCGGGTTGTGCACCGATCCGCGCGTACTGCCGGACATGGCGGGGCTCGCCGACCGCATCGATGCCTCCTATAAGGAGCTGCACACCGCCGCGTTGGGGTGATGTCCGTTCTCAGGCGGAGGTCTCAGGCGGAGGTCTCAGGCGGAGGTCTCAGGCGGAGGAAGTGGCAAGACCCAAAAGTTCGTCGACCGACCACTGATCGTCGGCATGGCGGCCGTATTTGACGGCAAGCACCCGGCCGTCGGAACCAATCAGAAAATCCGCGGGCAAACCCAAGTGCTTCTCGCCGACCCCCGCTGCAGCACGCACCGAACCGGACCCTTTCATGCCGCGCGCAGCCGCTGACCATGCCTTCGGGCTCAGCAACGCCCGCGGCGAGGACTCGACGCCGAACGCGCGGTACAACTGCCTATCGGGGTCCGCGATCGTCGTGAAGGGCAGCTCCTCCTGAAACTCACGCATCGCCTCAGCGCTCGAATGAAAGACCACCACTTCTCGGATCCCCGCGGCAACAATCTGGTCGTGCCGCTTAGAGATCGAGCGCACGTGCAGATTGCAGATCGGGCAGCCGGCGAAACGGCGGAACTGCAGGTGCACCATCCGCTCAGGGTCGGGGACCACCACGTTCGCGCCGTGGATATCAGAGAGCTCACGTGCGGCGAAAACGTCACCGACTTCGATTTTCGGCATGCCCCAGCCAATCACGTATCGGTCCAATACGTCGATAACGTGTCAGCGAGCCAACAGTTGCGTTTGGCTCTTGCGCGCTGTGACGAATTGCTGACGTCCCCACCAAAACAGTTTGCCCAGAATCAGTCTGGAGTACGTTTTGCTCAGCTGCGGACAATCGGCGAACACATGTGCAGCCGAGGTTCCACGGTGTCCAGTTGGCGAGAGGTCGACATGGCGGGATCAGCAGCCACCGCAAGGACGAATCGGTCGAGCGGTTACGCCCGTCATGTGGGACGGGTCGGCGGGTTGGCGTTTGCTCTCGGAGTCGGTGCCGCGGCGTTCACCGGGGGCGGCGTGGCGGCGGCGGACACGTCTGATTCTCCGACCGGATCCTCGGAGTCGACATCGGCGAGCTCATCCTCATCGCCGCAGCATTCAAACACCGACCGGGAGCCGACGGCGTCAGAGGCTGAGGCGACACGGGAGCTCGACCCCGACTCCGAATCGCTTGCGGACGCCGAAGCTGAATCGGACGCCGAGTCGGCCGACGAGCACGGCGACAATGCGGCCCAGCCGGAGGCGGTAGAAGCCCAGATCGAGACAGCGGAGGCAGCAGAGGAGGAGGAGTCGGCGGCGGAGGTCGAGGCAGCCGAAGAGGTCGAATCGCTGTCGCCGATGCCGGAAGATATCGTGGCGCAGGCGGACGACCCCGAAGCAGCGGACGACCTCGAAGAAGACGACCCCGAAGTAGACGACCCCGAAGTAGACGACCCCGAGGCGAAGCCGTCACCGCAGAACATGACCGCCGCTCGAACGGCGGCCGCGGATGCGAGCCCGCTGGCCGCCGATATCGCAACACCGGAGGCGGCGCCGGCCGCACCCAACCCGTTCGAGACGTTCTTCTCGAACAAGACGCCAACCCTGGACTACGACCCAGCCGATAACAGCACCGTAGGCGGCCGCATCGAGGGCGACCTGCGCCCCAACGACCCCGATTCGTCGCAGCTGACGTACACCGCGACCACACCCGCCCACGGGACTGTCGTGATCGATTCCGGCGGCACCTTCGCCTACACCCCCGGCTCGAGCTACGCCGGCCAGGACAGGTTCGATGTCACAGTCAGCGACGCCCGCAGCGGACTGCACATCCACGGCTTCGCCGGATTGCTCAACCTGATCTCTTTCGGACTCATCGGTAGCAGCGGGCACCGGACAACCGAGTCCGTCTTCATCGGGTTTGATCGGGCCGTCGTCGCAACGGGGTTGAACTCGCCGGTGGACTTCCGCTTCCTACCGGACGGACGGATCGTCGTCGCCGAGAAGGGCGGCGCAATCAAGGTTGTCGAAGACGGCACGGCCAATGCGCCGCTCATCACGCTGTCGGTCAACTCCCTCGGTGAGCGAGGAGTCAGCGGGCTGGCCGTCGACCCCGACTTTGCCACCAATGGCAATCTCTACGTGGCCTACACCACCTCGGCACTCCGAAATCGGCTGTCGCGGTTGACGGTAGTCGGGAATGCAGCCGGTTCCGAGCTAGTCCTGCTGCAATCGACCGAATCCGCGGCACTCAACCATCAAGGTGGCGCACTCGGGTTCGGCTCCGACGGCAAGCTCTACTGGGGCCTGGGCGATAACGGCTCCGGGGCGAACTCGCAGAACCTCACGAACCTGCACGGAAAGATCCTGCGGATCAATCCGGACGGCAGCACACCGTCGGACAACCCCGCGCTCGGGGCGAGCGCACTATCGCAGATCTATGCCTATGGCCTACGCAACCCGTTCCGGTTGACGTTCACACCCAACGACCGTCTGCTGGTTGCCGATGTGGGCGCGGCGTCCTTCGAGGAAGTCAACGTCGTCACGGCCGGCGGCAATTTCGGCTGGCCAGGCGCCGAAGGCGTCTGCAACAGTTGCTCATCGATCAATCCGATCTACACCTACCCCCGCGGCGCAGGAGCCGCCATCACGTCGGTGCTGGCCTACGACGGTGCGACGTTCGGCCCCGGTTATCTGGACAAAGTGTTCATCGCCGACCTGGTGCAGGGCTGGATCAAAGTGCTGACGTGCACTCCTGAGTACACCTCATGCGGCGACCCCGAGGACTTCGATACACAGGCAGGCACCACCGTCGTGCTGGCGCAGGGGCCAGACGACAACGTCTACCAGTTGACATACCAGCCGGGCACGCTTGTGCGCATTGCCCCAGCAGGCAGCTCCCCGGCCGCGGAACTGATCTGAGGCCCGCGGCTACCGGGAATTCGTAGTCCGGCAACGCGAAATCGTCGCTCACCGATGATGACCCGCAACTGGTCATCTAGGTCGGGCCACAGGTCGCGCGGAGGACCGGCTCAGCCAGGAACTAAGCTGTAGGAGCGGTCCGGGAGCGACGGACACTCCTTCGTCCCCCGTTCTGCGGGAACGGCGCAGCAACGACTTCGCCTGAGACCCCGAACGGCGTTTGCACATTCCGAGTGATGGATCACCGCATGCGCCGTCCGACCTTCTGCGACTACGTGCGTACGAAACAGATTAAGAAAGGTTGCATGACTTCCATCAGCACCCAGGACAATTCCGAACTGCTGTTGCGTGAGCAGAACTACAGCGAGGACCCGCTGGCCGACCGTGACACCGACCTCTACCGCGACGAATACGTGATGAGCTTCGTCGAGAAATGGGATGAACTGATCGACTGGGACGCCCGAGCCCAGGCCGAAGGCAGATTCTTCATCGACGTGCTGCGCGCCCGAGACAAGAGCACCGTTCTGGACGTCGCCACCGGCACCGGGTTCCACTCCGTGCGGCTCACCAGCGCAGGATTCGACGTGACGAGTGCCGACGGATCTGCCGCCATGCTGGCCAAGGCGTTCGAGAACGGCAAGAAGCGGGGCCTGATCCTCAAGACCGTGCACGCCGACTGGCGGCAACTGAACAAGAGCATTCAGGGTAAGTACGACGCCATCATCTGCCTCGGCAACTCCTTCACCCACCTGCACGACGAGCAGGACCGGCGCCGTGCGCTCGCCGAGTTCTACGCCGCGCTGCGCCACGACGGCATCCTGATTCTCGACCAGCGTAACTACGACGAGATGCTCGACCATGGGTTCAAGTCGAAGCACAAGTACTACTACTGCGGGGACAAGGTCTCCGCAGAGCCGGAACACATCGATGACGGGCTGGCCCGATTCAAGTACACCTTTCCGGACAGGTCCGAGTACACGCTGAACATGTTTCCGCTGCGGAAGAACTATGTCCGGCGACTGATGCGCGAGGCCGGGTTCGAACGCGTCCACACTTATGGCGATTTCCAGGAGACGTACCAGGAGAACGAACCCGATTTCTTCGTGCACATCGCGGAGAAATCGGTGGAGACGGCGACCCCCGTCGGGGTTACCCAGGAAACCGAGACTTACTACGACAGCGACGACGCCGACAACTTTTATTCAATGATTTGGGGCGGGGAGGACATCCACGTCGGATGCTACGAGAACACCCGCGACATCGCCGCGGCCAGCATTGAGACGGTCGAACGCATGGCGGTCACGCTATCGAGTCTCGACGACAAGAGCGTGGTGGTGGACCTCGGCGCGGGCTACGGCGGATCGGCACGCCACCTGGCCGGCTCGCGCGGTTGCAGCGTCCGATGCGTCAATATCTCGGAGACGCAGAACGACACCAACCGGACCAAGAACCGAAACGACGGGTTGGACCAGTTAGTCCGTGTCATCCACGGCAGCTTCGATGACGTTCCGATGCCGAGTGAGAGCGCCGACGTCGTCTGGTCCCAAGACGCCTTCCTGCACGCTCCCGACCGGCGCAAGGTGATCGAAGAGGCGTTCCGGCTGCTCAAGCCCGGCGGCGAACTTGTATTCACCGATCCGATGCAGGCAGAAGATGTGCCCGACGGTGTGCTGCAGCCGGTATACGACCGGCTCAACCTGCACGACCTCGGCTCGATGCGGTTCTACCGAGAGTTGGCCCAGGCGGTCGGGTTCGAGGTGGTCGACCAGATCGACCTAGTTCACAACCTGCGGACCCACTACGACCGGGTGCGCGAAGAGCTAGAGTCCCGACGCCCCGAGCTGGAGCAGAAGTCGTCGGCGCAGTATCTCGACAAGATGGTGGTCGGCCTCCGCAACTGGGTGAACGCGGCGGACAACGGTCATCTCGCATGGGGCATCCAGCGGTTCCGTAAACCGGCCTGACCCACAACAGTGCGGGGCGACAAGGGGTGGTCGACAAGAGGTGGTCGTGGATCGGGGCCCGCAGTAATACCAGGACCACTGAGTGGGATGTCCTGTGCGCGACTCGACGGGGCGCGTGTGGGGCTGTCGGCAGGCGTGCCGACGAGATCATCCCGGCCGCGGAACTGATCTGATTTCTCCCCTTGGGCACAACAGCTGTCGACGAAAGTCAGTGTGGAGGGCGATTCTGGAACGAGATCAACCTGCCATCGTCATCCAGTGCCTACCGCACCAACCGACTTATGTCGCCGGACCATGTGCCGTCAAAGGCCGATCCATTGACTTGCCGCGGGATGTAGCGCAGCATTTGCGCTTCGGCGAGTTTACGAGGCGGTGAATCAGGTGATCGAATCCCCTGGGGCGTTTGGCCCGCTCGAATACAACCATTTCCCGCCTATTGAGGATTACGCATTCCTTTCCGACTGTGACACGACGGCGTTGGTCGCACCGGACGGCGGAGTGGAATGGTTGTGCCTACCGCGGATGGATTCACCGAGCGTCTTTGGTGCGCTGCTGGATCGTGATGCCGGTCGGTTTCGCATTGCCCCTTCAGGCGTCTCGGTTCCCGCTGCCCGCCGATATATCCCCGGAACCTTGGTGACAGAGACGAGTTGGTGGACGACTGGGGGCTGGCTTGTCGTTACCGACGCGCTGTTGATCGGCCCCTGGCATCACACGACCCAGCGGTCGCCAGCTCATCATCGTGCTCCGACCGACTACGAAGCGTCCCATGTACTGCTCCGTGAGGTCCATTGCGTGAACGGCAAGGTCCAGGTGAACATGGAATGCAGCCCGGTGTTCGATTACGGCCGGACCCCGGTTGAGTGGGCGTACTCCGACGATGGATACGGCGAGGCTGTCGCTACGGCCACCCGGAAGTCACGGAGAAGTTCCGACGCCGTCCAAGTTGAGGCCAGCGATCTCGAACTGCGATTGACGACCGACCTCAACGTGGGGTTCGAGGGCACGTCCGCCACCGCCCGGACGTTACTCAAAGAGGGAGACCGCCGCTTTGTCGCGCTGTCCTGGAGCGACCACGCGCCGCCCCGAGAACTCGACGAGGCCTCCGATGCCTTGCGCTGGACCTGTCACCACTGGCAGCACTGGCTGGATCGCGGCAGGTTTCCCGACCATCGGTGGCGCGGACACCTGCAGCGCAGTGCGCTGACGCTCAAGGGCCTGTCGTTTGCTCCGACGGGTGCCATCGCGGCCGCCGCGACAACGTCGTTGCCTGAAACCCCTGGCGGTGAACGTAACTGGGACTATCGCTATACGTGGATTCGCGACACTGTGGCCACCCTGTGGGCGTTCAACACGCTGCGACTGGACTGGGAGGCAAACGATTTCTTCAACTTCGTCGCTGATATCGCCGACGCCGAAGGCGGTCATCTGCAGCTGATGTACGGCGTCGGCGGGGAGCGGGTTCTCACCGAAAAGACGCTGGATCACCTATCCGGGTACGAGAACGCGCGACCCGTGCGGGTCGGCAACGGCGCCTACAATCAGCGCCAGCACGACGTGTGGGGTGCGATTGTCAGGGCGATCGACCTGCACACCGGGGCACACCGCGTCGAGGATCGCCTATGGCGCATTGTGCAGACTCAGGTCGAGTGCGCTCTAGAGCACTGGCGGGAACCTGACCAGGGCATTTGGGAGGTCCGCTCGGGTGCTCAGCACTTTACGTCGTCGAAAGTCGCCTGCTGGATGGCCGCCGACGCCGGTGCGCGGATCGCTGGTCGACGCGGTGAAGCCGCTCTGGCCACGCGTTGGCGTACCGCTGCCGAGGAGATCCGGGACGATGTGCTCTGCAACGCCGTCGACGGGCGCGGAGTATTCACTCAGCACTACGACACGAAGGCGCTCGATGCGTCGGTACTACTCATCCCGCTACTGGGATTTCTACCCGGCAGCGACGAGCGGGTGCGCAACACCGTGCACGCGGTCATGGACGAGCTGACCGAAGACGAGATGGTGCTGCGCTACCGAGTCGAGGACACCGAGGATGGACTGGCCGGCGACGAAGGCACTTTCACGATCTGCTCGTTCTGGCTGGTGTCGGCCTTGGTGGCAATCGGCGAATTGCCCAGTGCCCGCGCGCTGTGCGGGAAACTTCTGGGCTCGGCGAGCCAACTACAGCTCTACGCCGAGGAGATCGACCCACGCAGCGGGCGCCATCTGGGTAACTTCCCGCAGGCGTTCACCCACCTAGCGCTGATCAACGCTGTGACTGCCGTCATCAGGGGTGAGCGGCAGCTCACCGAAACGCGCGAACGACATCAATCTGAATCGATCGATACCTAACAGGAGAGCCTCCGCTCCGGCGGCTACTCGCCGGGCGGAAGTTGGCGTGCACCTGTAGGTTCGGGCAGTCCACGGCTCTCCCGGGCCCCGAGCGGGATGTCCATTGCGCGACTCGATAGGGCGCCTTTCGGGACATCGTCGGGCGCACCGACGAGATCATCCCGGACGACTGAGGACTCGACCCGTCGCCTCGTGCCCTCATC
>CAXMSM010000045.1:0-7587 GCA_964195655.1 uncultured Gammaproteobacteria bacterium
ACCGATCAGTAGTGACTTCTGCATACCGCGCAACGTCTGCGCCAAAAGATACTGGCCTAATGCGTTCGTGCCGAACCAATGCGTCGGGGTGGGGGGCTGCTGAAGCGCGTAGTAGTCGAGGTCGCTGTAGGAGTGGGGCAGCAATGGCGGCAGTGCGTAGCAGCCGACAAACAACAGGCACAGCACTACCAGCGACACCACCGCGGCCCGGTTGCGCAGGAATCGGCGCAACACCAGTGTGCGGCGGGTCACGAACCGGTGCTCGGCGGGCATCTCGCTCATCGCATCCGCACCCTTGGGTCGAGTACGGCGTAGATCACATCGGAGAGCAGGCCTGCCAGCAGGATCATGGCTCCGGAGAACACCGTGATCGCCGCGATGATGTTGGTGTCCTGAGACGTGACGCCCTGCACCACCCATTCACCCATGCCGTGCCACCCGAATATCTTTTCGACGAACACCGCACCGGTGACCAGGGCGCTGACGCCGTAGGCGAACAACGTGGCCATCGGGATGAGCGCGGTGCGCAGGCCATGCTTGAACAGTGCCCGGCGCCGGGTCAGCCCTTTGGCTCGCGCCGTCCGGATGAAGTCCTGCCCGAGCACGTCGAGCATCGCGTTGCGCTGGTAGCGGCTGAATCCGGCGATGGACGCCAGGGCGAGGGTGAAGGTGGGCAGCACCAGGTGTTGGAGGCGGTCGACGAACTTCTGCCAGGTGCCGCCTACCGCGTCGGGTGAGGTCTCGCCGGTGTACTCGAACAGCTGCATGCCCAGGGTCGAATTAACCTCTAGCGCGCCCAGGATCAGGAGGTTGGCCACCACGAAGGTGGGGGTGCTCAGGATCAGCAGGGACAGCACAGTGATAACCCGGTCCGATAGCCGGTACTGGCGGATTGCGCCCCACGCGCCCACCACGACGCCGACCACAGTGCCGACTACCGATCCGATGAGCACCAACCGCAGGCTGACACCGATGCGCCGCCACAACTCGGCGCTGACCGGTTGGCCGGTGACGGTGGTTCCGAAGTTCCCGCGGACGGCCCCCGAGGCCCAGTTCACATAGCGGATGGGAATCGGTTTATCGAGATCAAGTTCGGCGGCTTTGGAGTCGATGACGGTCTGGGGAGGCCGCGGGTTGCGCTCAAGGAGGCTGTCGAGCGGTTCGAACGTCAGTGAGGTGAGGCAGAACGTGAGGAACGACGCGAGCCCCAGAAGTACGACGTAGTTGAGCAGCCGGCGTGCCAGAAAGCGGGTCATGCGATGAGTCCGCCGCTGTCTTGCACCCGCACAGGGTATGAGAAATGTGTTGACGCAGCCCGTTCATGTGGCCCCGGCGTGGCTGATCAACGGTTGTAAACCGGGTGAAAGGGTTGGGGAACTGACAGCCTCGGTGGAGGCTGCTGCCCCAAACAGGGTCGTCGAAGCCGCCCAGATCCTCACAGCCTGCGCATAGGACTGGCACAGATAAGACCTAGGGCCCCGACACATAATGGGGCGGTGGCCTCTATCCCAGCATCCGCCGCCTCCGGAACCGTCGGCGCTGATGATGCCGCGCGAACAGCGATGCGCCGGCCCGACGGCAGCCCGATCCACGTGCTCGTCGTCGACGACGAACCGGTGCTGGCCGAGTTGGTGTCTATGGCGCTGCGATATGAGGGTTGGGAGATCGCGACCGCCGGAGATGGCACAACCGCCATCGCGCTGGCCCGTGAAACCCCACCTGATGTGGTCGTGCTCGACCTGATGTTGCCGGACATGAGTGGGTTGGAGGTACTGCGGAAGCTACGCGAGCAGATACCTGGTCTGCCTCTGCTGTTGCTCACAGCCAAGGACTCGGTTGAGGACCGCATCGCGGGCCTGACTGCCGGTGGAGACGACTACGTGACCAAGCCGTTCAGCCTCGAAGAAGTGGTGCTGCGACTGCGTGCCCTGCTGCGGCGCACCGGAGTCACCATCGACACAGGTGGCGCCAAGATCGTCGTCGGAGATCTGGTGCTCGACGAAGACAGCCACGAGGTGACGCGCGCCGGCGATATGATCTCGCTCACTGCGACAGAATTCGAACTGCTGCGCTTCATGATGCGCAACGCCAAGCGGGTGTTGAGCAAGGCGCAGATCCTCGATCGGGTGTGGAGCTACGATTTCGGCGGTCGATCGAACATCGTGGAGCTGTACGTGTCCTACCTGCGCAAGAAAATCGATACCGGGCGGGAACCGATGATTCACACGCTGCGTGGTGCGGGGTATGTCCTCAAGCCTGCACGCTGAGCGCGCCCGGGCGGTGATCCGCTCCCCACGTACTTCGAGGGTCCTGCGTGCTCCGCGTGGATGGACCTTGCGGACACGGCTACTTGTCACGCAGGTCGTTCTGCTGGCGACGGTGTGTGCGGCCATCGGCATCGCGACAGAGTTTGCACTGCAACGCTTTTTGATGAACCAACTCGACAACCAGGTGGTGGAGGCCGGCGGGCGTTCGGCGGGGTTCTTCGACTTCGGACCCCCGCCGCCACCGGGTATGGGACGGCCTGGGATGAGGTCGCGCGATGTCCGGAGGGCGCCGCCTCCACCCGGACCAGGCCGACGCGCGGCGATCCACGATGACGACGGGCCGGGCCCGCAGTTCCTGGACGCGCCGGGCCAGGCCATCCGCACGGTCGGTGCCGTGGTCTCGGACGGAATTGTGTTGGAAGCCGGCGTCATCACCACAGATGGTGCCCGCGCCGAAATCTCCACCTCGGCAGCTGAGCAACTCGCCGCTCTTCCTGCTGACATGCGTCCGAGGACGGTGGAACTGGACGGATTGGGCCGCTACCGGTTGGTGAGCTTTCCTGCCCGCCACTCCGGCGAGTCCGTCGTCACCGGTCTGCCCACCGCCGATATTGACGAGACGTTGCTCTGGGTACTCCTCATCTTCAGCGTGGTTGCGGCTGTTGCATTGGTGGCCGCAGCGATGGCGGGCATCGTCATCATTCGTCGTCAACTTGAGCCTCTGGCAAGGGTTTCGGCGGCCGCGCAGCAGATCGCCGACCTGGAACTCGACCGGGGCGAGGTGCGGCTTCCTACCCCGATTGTCAAGGTCGATCCGGTGGCCGCTCACACCGAAGTCGGACAACTCGGCGGTGCGCTGAATCGCATGCTCGACCGCATCGCCGGGGCCCTGTCTGCGCGACAGGCCAGTGAGACTCGGGTGCGCCAATTCGTCGCAGATGCCAGCCACGAGTTGCGAACACCGCTGGCGGCTATCCGTGGCTACACCGAACTGGCACAACGTAAACGGAGGCAGCTTCCCGACGACGTTGCCCACGCCATGAATCGCGTCGAATCCGAGACCGAGCGCATGACCCAGCTCGTCGAGGACATGCTGTTACTCGCTCGGCTTGATACCGGGCGGCCATTGCAGCGCGAACAGGTCGACCTGACCCGGCTCGTCGTAGACGCGGTCAGCGATGCCCACATCGCCGGTCCCGACCACGCCTGGGAACTGGACCTGCCCGACGAACCGGTCTTGGTCGCCGGTGATGAGGCCCGCCTGCATCAGGTGCTGGCCAACCTGCTGGCCAATGCGCGCACCCACACGCCGCCGGGTACAGCTGTCACCACGTCGCTGGCCGTCGGTGGTGACGCGGACGTGGTGCTGGCGGTCCTCGACGACGGCCCGGGCATCCCAGTCTGGCTGCAGCCGGAGATCTTCGAGCGGTTCGCGCGCGGTGACTCCTCGCGCTCCCGGCGCGGCGGCAGCACCGGCTTGGGCCTGGCGATCGTCGATGCTGTCGTGGGGGCGCACGACGGTGCGATCGAGGTGCACAGCGTGCCGGGCAGAACGGAATTCGTCGTCACCCTGCCCGGCGTAAAAGGCGCTGTTCATGTCGCTGCCGACGTTGACATCAATAGCCGCGATGAGTAGGTTTTCTGACCATGCGCGCAATTTGGGTAAATTCTACCAACTTAACTAGGAAGCTGTGACGGCAATCCCGAGCCTTGAGCAGTCCGCAGGCAAGTACGAGCTCAGCCACCTACGTCTGCTCGAGGCGGAAGCCATTCACATCATCAGGGAGGTGGCGGCCGAGCTTGAGCGGCCGGTTCTGCTGTTCTCCGGTGGCAAGGACTCGATCGTCATGCTGCACCTCGCACTTAAGGCCTTTCGGCCGGGCAGGTTGCCGTTCCCGGTGATGCACGTCGATACCGGTCACAACTTCGAGGAGGTGCTGGCAGCCCGTGACAAGTTCGTCGCGGAGTCGGGGGTGCGCCTGGTGGTGGCCAAGGTGCAGGACGACATCGATGCGGGCCGCGTGGTCGAGACCATTCCGTCCCGCAATCAGATGCAGACCTTCACCCTGCTGCGCGCAATCCGCGAGAACAAGTTCGATGCCGCCTTCGGCGGTGCTCGGCGCGACGAGGAGAAGGCCCGCGCCAAGGAGCGCGTGTTCAGCTTCCGCGACGAATTCGGTCAATGGGATCCCAAGGCGCAGCGCCCCGAGCTCTGGAACCTGTACAACGGCCGCCATCACAAGGGCGAGCACATCCGGGCATTCCCGATCTCGAACTGGACAGAGTTCGACATCTGGTCCTACATCGGCACCGAGAAGATCAAGCTGCCGTCAATCTATTACGCGCACCAGCGCCAGGTATTCGAGCGTGACGGCATGCTGCTCGCCGTCGACAAGCACCTACAACCCCGCGAAGACGAGGAGATCCTCGAGAAGGTCGTGCGGTTCCGTACCGTTGGCGACGTCACCTGCACCGGCTGCGTCGAATCGTTGGCGGGCACCGTCTCCGAGGTGATCGCCGAGACTGCCGTGTCGCGGCTCACTGAGCGCGGAGCTACTCGAGCCGACGACCGGATCTCCGAGGCCGGCATGGAAGACCGCAAGCGCGAGGGCTACTTCTGATGGGGCGAGCGAAGCGACGGGGGATTCTGACCGGGCGAGCGAAGCGACGGGGGAAATAGGCATGGCGACGTTGTTGCGAATCGCGACCGCCGGTTCGGTCGACGATGGAAAGTCCACCCTCATCGGACGGTTGCTTTTCGACTCCAAGGCCGTCATGGAGGATCAGTTGGCGGCTGTCGAACGCACCTCCAGGGAGCGCGGAAACGATTACACCGACTTGGCTCTTGTCACCGACGGCCTGCGGGCTGAGCGCGAGCAGGGCATCACGATCGATGTCGCCTACCGCTACTTCGCCACGGACAAGCGGAAATTCATCATCGCCGACACCCCGGGGCATATTCAGTACACACGCAATATGGTCACCGGAACATCGACAGCGCAACTTGCGATCGTGTTGGTGGATGCGCGCCACGGCCTGCTTGAGCAGTCGCGTCGCCACGCGTTCCTGGCGTCGCTGCTCGGCATCCAGCATGTTGTGCTGGCGGTCAACAAAATGGACTTGGTTGGCTGGGACCAAAAGCGCTTTGACGAGATCCGCGACGACTTTCACGATTTCGCAGCACGTTTGGACATCCACGATGTGACAGCCATCCCGTTGTCGGCACTCAACGGCGACAACGTGGTCACCAAGTCCGATGTGACGCCGTGGTACGAGGGTCCGTCGCTGCTCACTCACCTCGAAGAGGTGTACATCGCCGGGGATCGCAACCTCGTCGACGCACGGTTCCCGGTGCAGTACGTGATCCGGCCGCAAACCCGCGACCATCACGATCACCGCAGCTACGCGGGAACGGTTGCCAGTGGTGTGATGCGCGTCGGCGACGATGTCGTCGTACTGCCGGCGGGTAAGACGAGCCGGATCGGGGGGATCGAGGGACCGGGCGGCCCCGTGGACGAAGCCTTCCCTCCGATGGCGGTGTCGGTCAGCTTGGCCGACGACATCGACATCTCGCGTGGTGATCTGATCGCACGTCCTAACAACCAACCGCGAGTCACCCAGGAATTCGATGCGACGGTGTGCTGGATGTCCGACGACGCAGCGCTCGAACCTGGCCGCGACTACCTGATCAAACACACCACTCGCACCACGCGGGCAAAAGTGATGGGCTTGGATTACCGGCTCGATGTCAACAATTTGCACCGAGACAAGTCGGCAACCGCCCTGAAACTCAATGAGCTGGGCCGGATTTCGCTGCGTACTCAGGTGCCGCTCTTGCTCGACGAGTACAGTCGCAACGCCGCGACCGGCTCCTTCATTCTGATCGACCCGGACACCAATGGAACTGTGGCCGCGGGCATGGTGCTGCGAGACGTTTCCGCGCGCGCAGCGAGCCCAAACACGGTGCGGCACGCATCGCTCTGTACAGCCGAGGACCGTCTGACCACGGGGCAGACGGTGTGGTTCACCGGGCTGTCCGGGTCGGGCAAGTCGTCGGTGGCCATGCTCGTCGAGCAGAAGCTGCTCGAAAAGGGTATTCCCGCCTACGTTCTCGACGGCGACAACCTGCGTCACGGCCTCAATGCCGACCTCGGCTTCTCGATGGCGGACCGGTCGGAGAACCTGCGAAGGCTTGCCCATGTGGCCGCGATCCTTGCCGACTCCGGTCAGGTTGTGTTGGTGCCGGCGATCAGCCCGCTGGCCGAACATCGCGATCTGGCGCGCATGGTGGCCACCGATGCCGGCGTCGAGTTCTACGAGGTATTTTGCGACACGCCGTTGGCTGACTGTGAGCGACGGGATCCGAAGGGGTTGTACGCCAAGGCGCGTGCCGGGGAGATCACACATTTCACCGGAATCGACAGTCCGTACGAGCGGCCCAAGAACCCGGATCTGCGGCTCACTTCGGACCGGACGCCCGAAGAGTTGGCGGCCTCGGTCGTCGAGCTGCTGGAGGGGCACGCGTGACAGACCACGAGCTTGCTGCGCGACTGGCGACTGAGGCGGGTGCACTCCTGCTGGGGATTCGCACCGAACTCGCCGGGGCGACAGCGCAGGAACGGAAAGTTGCGGGGGATAAACGCTCCCACGATTTCCTGATGGCGGCGCTGGCCGCTGAGCGGCCTGAGGATGCGGTCCTATCGGAGGAGGGGCCAGAAGAAGAATCTGATCCGGTGCGGCTGAGTGCTGCTCGGGTGTGGATCGTCGATCCGCTCGACGGCACCCGGGAGTTCTCCGAGCCCGGTCGCACTGATTGGGCTGTGCATGTGGCTCTTTGGGAGTTGGGTGAGCTGATCGCCGGCGCTGTCGCGTTGCCGGCGCAGGGCCTCACTCTGGCCACCCCGAGGGTGGCTGCTCCGCCTGCTGCTCCTGAGGTCCCGCGGATCGTGGTCTCGCGCACCCGTCCGCCGGCCGTCGCGCTCAAGGTGCGAGAAGCATTGAACGGCGTGCTCGTGGAGATGGGCTCTGCAGGAGCGAAAGTGGCATCCGTGATCCAGGGTCTGTCGGATGTCTACGTGCATGCGGGCGGCCAGTACGAGTGGGACTCCGCTGCCCCCGTCGCGGTCGCGCGGGCCGCCGGTCTGCACACTTCTCGTATCGATGGCAGCCCGCTGGTGTACAACCAGCGGGATTCCAGGCTGCCTGACCTGATCGTGTGTCGCCCCGAGTACGCCAATGCCGTGTTGGCGGTCACTTCGGGCTGAACCTTGAGTACTTCTGCAGGCGCGCTGCGGGTTAGAGTGCCGCAGGGTTACTGCCG
>CAXMSM010000046.1:0-5662 GCA_964195655.1 uncultured Gammaproteobacteria bacterium
TGCTGGCGTCCTACCACCGCATCGACGATATGCAGAACAGCGCTGCTCTGTGGCTCGAAGCGGACGCGGCCCGAGAATGGATGAGCAGTGCGACCGGGGACGACATCGCCGCCAGCCGCAGCGCGGTCATCGAGCGCGGCCGAGCTCAGGTGCGCTGACCCGCCCATGAGCAACGAACACTCCTTGGCGGTTAACCACCATGCCGATCACCCGGGCTTCGCCGGCGTCACCGGCAGTCTGTTTGCGGCAGCCTTCCTGCTGACCGGTCGCGCCCACGCCAGGCTCGCTGCCGAACTCATGCAGATTTCGCGCGGGGACCACGTGATCGACATCGGATGCGGTCCGGGCAACGCCATCCGCACAGCCGCCCGCCAAGGTGCGCGAGCGACCGGTGTTGACCCATCCCGTTCGATGCTGCGGGTGGCGCGGGCAACCACCCGCGACCGCACCGTGCGGTGGGCCGAAGGCAGCGCGGAATCGTTGCCCGTGCCGGACGGATCGGCGACGGTCGTGTGGGCTTTGGCCACCGTGCATCATTGGCGCAACGTCCCCGAAGGGCTCGCCGAGATACACCGGGCGCTTTCGCCCGGTGGGCGGTTACTTGCGATTGAACGCCAAAGTCGTCCGGGCGCCACCGGATTCGCCAGTCACGGCTGGACCGCCGATCAGGCGGAATCCTTTGCCGCACTGTGCCGCTCAGCGGGCTTCGTCGATGTCAGAGTGGCCGGCCACGGAAGTGGGCGGCGGCCAGTGTGGACGGTCATCGGCGCACGCCCCTGAGCTGGCGGACAGACGCGCGCTCGCGACTACCGGGTGCCCGGCACCAACCAGCGTCCGGAGAGAGCCCGCCAACCGACGAACGCCAGCCGCAACACCATGAATGCGCTCAGACCCGACCAGATTCCCAGCAGCCCCCACCCGAACACCAGCGACAGCCAGATCATGGGCAGGAACCCGACCAGAGCACTGACGAGCGTTGCGTTGCGCATGAATTTGGCGTCACCCGCGCCGAGCAGTACTCCATCGATGGCGAAAACGACTCCAGCAACGGGTAACTGGGCCACCAGGAACCACCACGGTACGGCCATTTCGCGGAGCACCGCGCGGTCGTCGGTGAAGATCCCGGGCAGCACCGAGGCGCCCATCGCGAACATCGCGGCCAGCACGATGCCCGCCACCGTCGAGAAGATCGTCACCCGCCACGCCACCGACTTCGCGCGGGCCAGTTGTCCCGCTCCCAGCGCCGCACCAACCAGTGACTGCGCCGCGATGGCCAGTGAATCGAGCACCAGCGCGAGGAAGCTCCACAGCTGTAGAACCACCTGGTGCGCGGCGACAGCGGCTGCCCCGAACCGGGCTGCGACGGCGCCTGCGGAGACGAAGCACGCCTGGAACGCCAGGGTCCGTAGCACCAGGTCACGGCCCATCGCCAGCTGCGCGCACAAGACCTGGGGGCGCAACTGCAGCGGGACCTTCTCGACGAACAACGCTCGGAAGAACAGCGCGGCAGCCAGCCACTGTCCAACCAGGTTGGCCAGTGCCGAGCCGGGTAGGCCAAGCTCCGGGGCACCCAGCCAGCCGTACACCAGCAGCGGGCACAGCACCGCAGACACGGCGAAACCGAAGATGACGTAGCGCAATGGACGCACGGTGTCCTGAACGCCGCGCATCCACCCGTTACCGGCGGCTGCGACGAGAATCGCGGGCACGGCCAGGCTCGCGATGCGAACCCATGGCAACGCCCTGTCAGCGATCTCACCGCCGGCTGCCAGTACGGCCACCAACGGGCCTGCGGTCAGTTGGACGGCGATGACGATGGTGGTACCGATGGCCAGCGCCAGCCAGGTGGCCTGCACACCCTCCTGAACCGCCGCCGCCCGGTGACCGGAGCCGTAGTAGCGCGCTGCGCGCGCGGTGGTGCCGTACGACAAGAAGGTCAGTTGTGAACTCAGCACGCCCATGATCAGCGCGCCGATTGCCAGACCGGCCAGATTGAGCGCTCCGAGACGACCGACGATGGCAAGGTCGAACAGCAGGTAGAGCGGCTCGGCGGCCAGCACCCCCAGCGCCGGAAAAGCCAGGGCGGCGATACCGCGACTGGTCGCCGGCGAAACGGGTTCGCCGTAGGGGTCAGGCGTGCCACTGCCGGCCCGGTCAGCCAAGGCGCCCACTGACGGAATCAGTCAAGAGCAGATACGAGCGCCTGCACCACGTCGTCGGCGGGTCCGACTGCCGAATAGCCGGCCGCGAGACGATGCCCGCCCCCGCCGAACGCACTCGCGACCGCTGTGAGATCCAGGGCCTTCGACCGCATGGACACCGACCAGCACTGCGGCTCGATTTCCTTGAACACCGCCGCCACCTCGGCCTGCTGCGTGGTCCGCACGATGTCGACGATGCTTTCCACCTCCTCCGGCCGCGCGCTCACCCATTCCTGGTTGGTGACCACGGCGTACACCAGGCCGCGTCCGTCGGCGACGTCGGGCAGCAACCGTGCCGACGCCAAGACCCGCGACAGCATGGACAACCACGCGAATGGGTGGGTATCGAGCAGCGTGCGGCTGATCGCGGCGTTATCAACGCCCATCTCGACCAGACGTGCGGCCAACCGATGCGCACGGGCGCTCGCCCACCGGAACGAACCGGTGTCTGTAGTCAGTCCCGCGTACAGGCAGTGCGCGACACCGGCATCGATCGGCTTGTCCCACGCGTCCAGCAGTTCGGCAACCAACATCGTCGTCGAGTCCGCCGACGGATCGACATAGTTCGCGGTACCGAACAAATGGTTGGACGCGTGGTGATCGATGACCAACACGGGACGGCCGGGTGCCGTGCAATCGCGCAACGTACCCAATCGGTTCACACTGGGAATGTCCACGGCGACCACGAGGTCAGCGTCTCGACGCAGATCCTCGGGCGCCACCATCAGGTGACCGCCGGGTAGCGACTGCAACGACTCGGGCAGTTGCGCGGGCTCGGCGAAGCTGACCTCGACATCTTTGCCAGCGTCGTCGAGCACCAGCGCCAGCGCCAACCCGGCGCCGATGGTGTCGGCGTCGGGGAAGACGTGACAGAGGACGCTGACGGAGTCGACCGTCGACAGAAGCTCGGCGGCAGCACGGGCATCTACGCGCGCGCCCGTTACCAAGCCGTCAGTCGTGGTGTCTGTCATCGACTGAGTTTGAGTCATCCGTATCCCCGGTGTCCGGCTTGTCAGTACTCCCCTGCGGCCCCCCACCTGCCTCGACTACGCGGTACGGGTCGGCATCGCCGGCATGCTTGGCACCTTGGCGGACTCTTGCCAATTCCTCATCTGCCGCCCGCGCGCGATCCAGCAGTTCTGACATGTGGGCCGAGGTCTCTGGCACCTTGTCCAGCTCGAACGCCAGCGTAGGGGTGAAGCGCACGCCCGTGGCTGCGCCAACCTTGCTCCGCAGTGTCCCCTTGGCCCGCTCCAGCGCCGCGGCCGCAGCCGCATAATCGGGTTCATCCTGCAGCGTGTCGCCGCGCACCGTGTAGTACACCGTGGCGTCGTGAAGGTCTCCCGTGACCTTCGTGTCCGTGATGGTCACGAAGGCAAGCGGGGGATCCTTGATCTCGAACTCGATTGCCGTGGCGACGACGGTACCGATCCGCTTGGAGAGCCGCCGCGCCCGACCGACGTCAACCATGCTGAGCTAGACGTTCTTCGCGCAAGCGGCTCATCACACCCGCGCTTTCTCGACCAACTCGTACGCCTCGATGACATCGCCTTCCTTGATGTCGTTGTACGTCAGCGTCAGACCGCACTCGTAGCCCTCGCGGACCTCGGTGGCGTCGTCCTTCTCCCGCTTGAGCGAGGAGATGGTGACGGTCTCGGCCACCACCACGCTGTCGCGGATGAGGCGTGCCTTGGCGTTGCGCCGCATGATGCCCGACTGGACGAGGCAACCAGCGATGTTGCCGACCTTCGACGACCGGAAAATGGCTCGGATCTCGGCGCGGCCGAGCTCCTTCTCCTCGTAGACCGGCTTGAGCATGCCCTTGAGTGCGCTCTGGATCTCGTCGATGGCCTGGTAGATCACCGAGTAGTACCGGATATCCACGCCCTCGCGGTTCGCCAACTCAGTGGCTTTGCCCTCTGCCCGGACGTTGAAGCCAATGATGATGGCATCCGACGCCGACGCCAGGTTGACGTTGGTCTCGGTGACGCCGCCGACGCCGCGGTCGATGACGCGCAACTCCACCTCGTCGTCGATCTCGATACCCAGCAGAGCTTCTTCCAGCGCCTCGACGGTGCCGGAGTTGTCACCCTTGAGGATCAGGTTGAGCTGCGACGTCTCCTTCAACGCTGCATCGAGATCGTCCAGGCTGATCCGCTTGCGGGTGCGGGCGGCCAGCGCGTTGCGCTTGCGGGCACTGCGGCGATCGGCGATCTGACGGGCGGTCCGGTCTTCGTCGACGACCAGCAGGTTGTCACCGGCACCGGGCACCGACGTGAAGCCAATGACCTGGACGGGCCGCGACGGAAGCGCATCGTGGATGTCCTCGCCGTGCTCGTCCACCATGCGCCGAACGCGGCCATAGGCGTCGCCGGCGACTATGGAGTCGCCGACCCGCAGCGTGCCGCGCTGGATGAGCACGGTGGCCACCGGGCCCCGACCACGATCCAGGTGTGCCTCGATGGCCACACCCTGGGCTTCCATATCCGGGTTGGCCCGAAGGTCCAACGCCGCGTCGGCCGTCAACAGCACCGCTTCCAGCAAGGCGTCGATATTCGTACCCTGCTTGGCGGAGATGTCGACGAACATCGTTTCGCCGCCGAAGTCCTCGGCGACCAAGCCGTACTCGGTGAGCTGGGCGCGGATCTTGGCCGGGTCGACGCCTTCCTTATCGATCTTGTTCACCGCCACCACGATCGGCACCTCGGCCGCCTGCGCGTGGTTGATGGCCTCCACCGTCTGCGGCATCACGCCGTCGTCGGCGGCAACCACCAAGATCGCGATATCGGTGGCCTTCGCACCACGGGCACGCATGGCGGTGAACGCCTCGTGACCTGGCGTGTCGATGAAGGTGACCAGTCGCTCGTTGCCATCCAGTTCGGTGAGAACTTGATAGGCGCCGATGTGCTGGGTGATGCCACCGGCTTCGCCCTCACGGACGTTGGCCCGTCGGATGCTGTCCAGCAGGCGGGTCTTGCCGTGGTCGACGTGACCCATGACGGTGACCACCGGGGGACGCTGCTCGAGATCGTCTTCGTCGCCTTCGTCCTCGCCGTAGGTCAGGTCGAAGGATTTGAGCAGTTCGCGGTCCTCGTCCTCCGGGCTGACCACCTGGACGACGTAGTTCATCTCGCCACCCAGAAGCTCCAGGGTCTCGTCGCCGACCGACTGGGTAGCGGTGACCATCTCACCGAGGTTGAACAGCGCCTGCACCAGCGAGGCTGGGTTCGCATCGATCTTCTCAGCGAAGTCGCCCAGAGATGCGCCGCGGGCGAGACGGATCGTCTCGCCGTTGCCATGCGGCAACCGCACCCCACCGACGACCGGGGCCTGCATGCTCTCGTATTCGGCGCGTTTCGCCCGCTTCGACTTGCGGCCGCGACGGACTGCACCGCCGGGACGACCGAAGGCGCCTGCGGCACCGCCGCGCTGACCGGGACGGCCACCGCCACCGGGACGGC
>CAXMSM010000047.1:0-4347 GCA_964195655.1 uncultured Gammaproteobacteria bacterium
CGTGAAGCCGGTGAAATACTGGGTGAGTGCATTACCCCACTGGTTGTTGCCCGAGACATTGAACTCCCCGGGGGCGGCCGGGTTGGTGCCCGGCGATGTGCGACCGGGAATGTCGTAAGGCTTGCCGAGCCCGGTGATGACTCCCTTGTGGTCGACTGTCACGCTCTCGTACAGGGTGGCCTGCGCACTGCCTTGCCCCGGCGCGTAGAGGTTCTGCCCGACGAACTCTTGCTTGATCAGCATGTAGCCCTGGGTCTGGCTGTTTGCGTTGGGGCTGAACAGGTAGAAGTTAGTGTCCTGGTCGTCTTTGGCTGACCGGACGCTGTACGAGTAGTACTGGCCGTTGTGCCAGATGCCGGCGGCATCCCGCGCACCGGCTGTCGTTCCGGAGAACGTCATGCTGTCAGGCGGCAGCGCATCTATCGTCTCCTCGAGGTAGTCGTCCCAGTTCGACTCTGGGTAGAACTGGCTACCGAAACTGCCGTTTGACGGCGAGATGACGATCGACGGCTTGCCGTCGAGCGGGCTGAAAGGCGTGTCGGTCGGGGATTTGGGGTAAGTGAAGACGGCTTCCTTGCTCACACCCGCGTTCAGCAGTCCTTTGATGAAATCGTTCGAATTCATTGCGAGGCCGCGGGTGTCGCAGTTGCCTTTCGTGTAACAGACTTCGACGGCGATGTGCGGGCCGAAACCGGGAATGTAGGTGATGTCGCCCTGGTCGCCGGCCTGCCCCAGTAGGGCGTACTCGAAGGCCGTATAGCCGAAGCTGTATTCCTGAACTTTCTGCTGGACGAATGCTTCCTGCCAGTCCGGGACTTCCGTGAGGTCAGTGTGGCAATTGCTTGTTCGACCGCTCTGGCAGGGCTGCGGGTTTTGGCTCTGCACGATCAGGTAGATCGCGCCGCCGGCGAGCGGCGCCTGGCCCTTCGCTTTCAGGGCGACATTGGCGTAGTACTCGGGGTTCTGGGCGTCGGGCGCGTGAACGGCCGAGGTGATCTGCCCGTTGTCGATGAGCTTCGTCCATTGCGGGGCACCATCAGCCGGTGTCGGCTGATAGAGGTAGACGTAGCTGCCGTGCTGAGTGCCGGCACCGGGCTGTCCGTTCGCCGTGCCCGTGACGTCCTTGAGGAAGGCCTCACGTAAATGGAGCGTCAACGTCGTTGACGGTGCCGCGCTTGCGATTTGAGTGGTGTAAAAGGTGGCGCGGTCGCTGTGCGGGTAGAACAGGTTGAAACCGCCGTTGGCGTCGGTGACTTTCACGGTGAAGCTGTCGTAACCGGCGAAGTCTGGGCCTGGCGTGTAGAGGTACCTTCCATCCGCGGTGAGCTCCACGACACCGAATTCCGGGGGCGCAACCAGCTTGATTTTGACCGGATCGTCCTCGGGGTCCTTGACGATGAGGGTGACTTCGGTTTGTAGCGCCGAGTTGATGTGATCAACGGAGCTGACGGTCGGTTCCTGGTCGAACAGATTGCGTCGTACCAGCAGCAGCGCCCCGGATAGTAGGTCAATCATCGGGCTGGGCGGCAGGCGCGACATCCACAGGGAGGCGCCGTCGAAGAAACGAACCACCGAGGTGTTCTGCTCGGCGATCACGTGCTCCAGATGAGGGGGGCGTCGGACGAGGCCCACTGGAGCTGCGACACCTTCCTCCCCGGAGTTGGCGACTCGGACCGCGACCCGCTGCATTGTCGGTGAGTCCTTCAGGGATGGCGGGTTCTCGGCGTCGGGGGGGACACCGCGAACCTCACCGGAGGTCGCGCCCGGCAGATCGGAACCACTATCAGCGGCCCGCCCATCCAACCCCAACCACGACAACCCCCTGTCCAAGCCCGACGATGCCTTGCTCGGCGCCGAAGCATCCGATGTAGCTGTGTCCGCCAGCACTGCCACAGCGTCGCCAGCGGCCACGTCCACATCCGCAGCTTCGGGTACAGCCGGTACTACCGCTGCAGCCGCCGGATCTTCGACATCGCCCGTGGGCTCCACTGCTGAATCCGCATCAACCCCACCGGCCACTGGGAGCACCACCGGAGCAAACTCAACCTCATCCGCCGAACCTGAGCCCCGACCAGAAGGCCCGGCATCGGCATCGGCGTCTGCGTCAGTCTCCGCACCGGTGTTCTCATCGCTGTCCCCATCGGTGTCCGAACCCGAGTCAGCATCAGTAGTCTCACCGGCGTCATCGTCGGTCAATCCCTCCTCGGCAACCTCGCCAGCGGCCTCATCAGCGTCGGCATCCTCGTCGGAATCCGAGTTCGCAGCGCCGACACCGTCTACCGCTGCAGCATCCCCGTCAGCATCCGACGACGCCGCATCCGCACCCACGGAGCCGCCCGACCCTGAGGAGTCAGAAGTTGCATCTGAGGAATCCGCGCTCGATGACGAACCCGAACCAGTCGAACCGGTGGTATCGGCGAACGCTACTGCCGGCATCGACGCAACGGCCGCGCCAACACCCAAAGCGACCGCAAGCGCGCCCACCCGTCCCGCATAACGGGAGTAGCCCGACGCAACAGGGTTGGCCGAAACCCCAGCTCCGTACTCGATCGGACGCACCCGCACCCGCACCCGACCACAACTAGCCCGACGGTAACGACGCGAACCAGCAGAACGCCGATCGCCTGAATTGGTCTCCGAAGTAAGCGGTGCAGCCATGTCGCCCTCTATCCTCAGAATTTTCTTGACCGCCCTTGAGCATGCCATCAGAAATCGATCGAGATCTGCAGTCGCTGCAGCCGGACATTTTGCGACGGGTGATTCGGCGATTGCCACGTGTTCCATGATCGGGGTTTGCCTTCCAGCGAGTCCGCTGTGCAGCCACAAGAAGTGGTCAAGCTTGGGGGCAGGGCCAGGTCTCAGAACGGCGCGGTCCGGGTTCTGACCCGCGCCCGTATCGGACGGTGGTCGGAACCGACCTCGCCGAGTACCTTGGCGTTCTCGATCACCAGGTCGCTGGTGGCGAACACGTGGTCGATCTGGCTGTGAATCGCACTGGTTCTGGTGGCGCAGCAAACCCGGTTCGCTTCAGTGGCTGTATCCGAAGGAGATCTGTGACATCCCTTATCGCGTGGCTCGACGCGTCGAGTTCTGAGGGGCACCTAGGGGGTCGCGGGGACCAGCGGGGTCGCTGGGACCACGACGATGATCTCTTCAGAAGGGGCCGCTGGTGGCGACGCTGCCTCTGCCGCAGGCGGCGCCGCGAGCAGCGCGCCCCCGCTGGCCGGCGGGACAGCGCTGCCCTGGCTCGACTCTGGCGCCGGGGTACCCGGGGCCGCTGACGCTTACTCATCTCCCCCGTTGCCGCCGTTGCCGCCGTTGCCGACTGTCCCCGCATTGCCTCCGGGTCCACCACTGGCCAGATTGCTCTACCATGTGGTATATCTAATGTCGAACGCTAGGACTACCAGTCGGTAGAGCAATCTGAGGAGTTGAAGTGATGAGGATCTGGACATTGAGGTCGATAGGCGCGGGGCTGGCGGTCGCCGCCACTGCCGGGGCGCTCGCTCTAACCACCCCTCCGGCACATGCTGCCCCGGGAGAGTGTCAGAGCACCTCGTTCGGCGGCGTCAGCGGCGGGTACTGCGACAAGGCCCCGTTGGCCGACGGTAGTTTCAACCACTGCGAGACTGTCGGCGCGTTCGGGATCAAACACAAAAGGTGTTATCAAGCCTGCTTGGACGCAGCCGGGCGTCCGTACGTCACCGACATGGATCTGACCACTCCATGCGGGACGGCTC
Source organism: uncultured Gammaproteobacteria bacterium (assembly GCA_964195655.1). Lineage (GTDB taxonomy): Bacteria > Actinomycetota > Actinomycetes > Mycobacteriales > Mycobacteriaceae > Mycobacterium. Next base: position 3,741 of record CAXMSM010000047.1, read on the forward strand.
CGGCCCCGGCTCCAACGGCAGCTCCGGCACCTCCGGCAGCTCCGGCAGCTCCGGGTCAGTGAGTGTCCAGGCGATCTGACTGGATCGAACGGGACCGGGCGCTGATCCTGACCTCGTTGCTGGCGGGCCTGCGCTCTGAGGCTGTTGCGCGCCAACATCTCCGATGTGCGTCTCACCGATGACGGTGCGGTCATGCAAGTACAAACGGCAATGATTTCCGCCAGCACAACTCGGCCCATTATTGATGCACCCGCCGACAGCGCTAGGTGTTGCTGCGATGCCGAACTATGCGCTCCCCGCCGAGGGAGTACGAACTATGCGCTCCCCGCCGAGGGAGTAGTAGTCATTCGCCCGGCGAACGGTGTGTCGCAGGTCACACCATCCTCCACTGGCCATATTGATATACCACATGGTATACCTAGTATCGAACATTAGAGTTACCACTCGGTAGAGCAATCTGAGGAGTCGAAGCGATGAAGATCTGGACATTGAGGTCAATAGGCACGGGACTGGCGGTCGCCGCCACTGCCGGGGCACTCGTCGTGTCGACCGCACCCCAAGCGAATGCCGATGTGTGCGCGAACCTCGGAAACCACGTGTCAGTGAG
>CAXMSM010000048.1:0-7357 GCA_964195655.1 uncultured Gammaproteobacteria bacterium
ATGGCGCCACCACCATGAGTCGGGGCGCTCCTGCTCTGGCGGAAGGTCATACCAGCGCGAGATGTAGGTGACCTTGGCGTCCAGCGTCTTGACCGGCACTGTTGGCCAACCGGCCGCCTCGAGCCAGTTGATCACCGATGAGCCTCGCCCCATGGCGTCGATGACGAGGTCGGTGCGAATCACTTCCGGCGGGGCCTGGCCTGCCTGGAAGTGGACGCCGGTGACACCGCCTCCTGGCTTGCCCGCATTCTGGTACTCGAGGCCCTGCACGGCTACGTCTTCTCGAATCGTGACGTTTGGCAGTGCCCGCACCTTGTCGCGCATGACTCGCTCGATCAGGATGCGCGAGCTGTAGATCGTGTTCATTTTGGACTTCTTGCGAGCAGACCATCCGGTTTGATCCAGGTAGGCCGCGTCGAATGTCGGCGTGAGAAGCAGTCCACCCGACGCGAGGATGTCTTCTACGAAGCCGGGAAACAGCGAGTCAATCGCCCGGCGTCCCGAGTTCAGCAGCCAGTGCGGATGCTTGCTCTGCGGCACGCCGCGTCGATGCTCGGCATCGGAGGGGAGTATGTCGCGTTCAAGCACCACCACATGGTCGAAGTAGTCGGCCAAGGCGCCGGCAGTGCAGAGGCCGGCAATACTTCCCCCTAGAACCACCGCAGACTTACCTAGTGTCATCTTCAGCCCTTTTCATACATTCACTCATATTTCGTATGAATGTATGAAGTGGGCGGGGGGATGTCAAGGGTGCGAGGAAGCGGGTCGTCGTCAACGAAGGACGCTTTGAGACCCTAGATTATGACCGCCCGCCGTAGAGCTGATCCGGTGAAGACCCGTGCCGCGGTGGCGGCGGTAGGGGAGTGGCTGCACGATGACTCCCGGCCGGATCCCGGCCGCGCAGCGTTGGGTGATGCCGTGCGCGCCACCGCTAGAACCCTGGCAAGGTTGGCGCCGGGAGCAGCTGTCGAGGTGCGAGTGCCGCCGTTCGTTGCCGTGCAGTGCATTTCGGGCCCGAAGCACACCCGCGGCAACCCGCCCAACGTGGTCGAGACCGACCCGCGTACGTGGCTGCTTCTGGCGACCGGTCTGCTTTCACTCGAAGACGCTGTCGGGGCCGGCACGGTGCATATGTCAGGCGCTCGGGCAGCGGAGATCGCCCGAGCGCTGCCGTTGGTCGACCTACTCGACCCAGAGCGAGGACTGCCACCGGGCACATGATGATTCGCCAGGCCACACCGACGCAGGCCACACCGACCTCTGATTCCGCGATTTGTCGCCGTTGGCCTTAGACTGGCGACATCAGCCACCGCCCCTGGGGAGCAGCCTGATCGTGACCGCCAAGCAGCCCGTGCCCGACGAACGCGAGCCGAAGGAAGAATGCGGCGTATTCGGGGTCTGGGCGCCCGGGGAAGAGGTGGCGAAGCTCACCTATTACGGCCTCTATGCCCTGCAACACAGGGGGCAGGAAGCTGCGGGAATCGCTGTTGCTGACGGCTCGCAAGTGCTGGTTTTCAAGGATCTGGGGCTCGTAAGCCAGGTCTTCGACGAGCAGACGCTCGCCGCGATGCCTGGCCACGTCGCCGTCGGGCACTGCCGCTATTCCACGACCGGCTCCACTAGCTGGGAGAACGCTCAGCCGGTGTTCCGCAACACCGCCGCGGGCACTGGCGTGGCGCTCGGTCACAACGGCAACCTGGTCAACACCGCCGAACTGGCCGCCCGCGCGCGTGACGCGGGTTTGATGGGTAACCGTGGCGCGATCACCGCGACGACGGACTCCGACATCCTGGGCGCGCTGCTGGCGCATGGCGCGGCGGACTCCACTCTCGAACAGGCCGCTCTCGGATTGTTGCCGACCGTTCGGGGCGCGTTCTGCCTGACCTTCATGGACGAGAACACCCTCTATGCGGCCCGCGACCCCTACGGTGTGCGGCCGCTGTCGCTAGGCCGACTCGACCGCGGCTGGGTCGTCGCGTCTGAAACCGCGGCGCTCGACATCGTCGGTGCCGCGTTCGTTCGCGACATCGAACCGGGCGAGCTGCTCGCCATCGATGCCGACGGCGTGCGCTCCACGCGCTTTGCCAACCCGACGCCCAAGGGATGTGTCTTCGAATACGTCTACCTCGCCCGGCCGGACAGCGTGCTGGCGGGCCGATCGGTACATGCCACCCGGGTAGAGATCGGTCGCAGGCTAGCCGCGGAGAAGCCGGTGGACGCTGACCTGGTGATCGGGGTCCCCGAGTCGGGCACTCCGGCCGCGGTCGGCTACGCGCAGGGCTCAGGCATCCCCTATGGACAGGGTCTGATGAAGAACGCCTACGTCGGGCGCACCTTCATCCAGCCTTCGCAAACGATTCGGCAATTGGGCATTCGGCTGAAGCTGAACCCGCTTAAGGAAGTCATCCGCGGCAAGCGCCTGATCGTCGTGGACGATTCGATCGTTCGGGGTAACACCCAGCGGGCGTTGATCCGGATGCTCCGGGAGGCCGGCGCCCTCGAGGTGCACGTGCGGATCGCTTCGCCACCGGTCAAGTGGCCCTGCTTTTACGGGATCGACTTCGCTACGCCGGCCGAACTCATCGCCAACGCGGCCAGCAACTCGGCGGACGAGGATGAGATGCTCGACGGCGTCCGCCGTACGATCGGCGCGGACACTCTGGGCTACATCAGCAGCCAGGGCATGATCGCTGCCACCGAGCAGCCCGCGTCGCGGCTGTGTTCTGCATGCTTCGACGGCGACTATCCGATCGAGCTGCCCGGGGAGACCGCTCTGGGCAAGAACGTCATCGAGCACATGCTGGAGGCCGCCGCCCGATCCGGCATCCCGGTTCAGGTTGACAACGACAACTCCTCGGCGATTCGTCGGCCCTGACCTATTGCGGCGCGACCGAACTGAACCGCAGCGGTCGACGTCGTCCGCTCTGTGACGCGGTGCCGTGCGGCTGCAGCGCCTCGGTCACCCACACCCCGGATCGGGCACGTCCACCGCGGCCGGTGTCCCGGTCGGCGCGATGTAACTCACCCACATCACCAATGGCTCGTTGCCAAGGTTGCGGCCGAGGTGAACATGGTCGGCCCCGCTGGCCTCCGCGACCGCGGAACCGGCTGGGTATGTCTTCTCGACCAGGCAGTTCGCCGGCATCCATGTCAGGGTGCCTGCCCGGATGATGCCGTACACGGTGGGATCGTGATAGTGCCAGCCGGTGCTGCCACCGGGTGCGATGGTGATCTCGCGGGTGATGTAGTCGACGCCGCCCACGGTGTTTTTGGACAAGATGGCAGCCTGCAGGTCGACCGCAGGTGTCGCGGATGCGGTCGTCGCCCCCGCCAGCGAAGCAGTCGCCAAGGCCAACAGCGTCACGGTCGAGGCTGCCGTGCGTCGGCGAGCAGAATTCATGCTTGGTACGTTCTCACGCGGCAACAGATAGTGGGGGCAGTTCGCTGGGAAAACGCGGGGTAGCCTTGCACTCGATGACCGAGCGCGCCAAACAACACGGCATTTCCTACGCGTCGGCAGGGGTGGACATCGAAGCAGGTGACCGCGCCGTCGAACTCTTCAAGCCGCTAGCCAAGAAGGCCACCCGGCCCGAGGTGCGGGGTGGGCTGGGCGGGTTCGCCGGGTTGTTCGCGCTTCGCGGCGACTACCGCGAACCGCTGCTGGCTTCCTCGACCGACGGGGTGGGCACCAAGCTGGCGGTCGCGCAGGCCATGGATAAGCACGACACCGTCGGCATCGACCTCGTCGCGATGGTGGTCGACGACCTCGTGGTGTGCGGCGCCGAGCCGTTGTTCTTGCAGGATTACATCGCTGTCGGGCGAACAGTCCCCGAACGCGTCGCCCAGATCGTGTCCGGTATTGCCGACGGCTGCGTCCTCGCCGGGTGTGCCCTGCTGGGTGGAGAGACTGCCGAACACCCCGGGCTGATGGCCCCGGACCACTACGACATTTCCGCCACCGGCACCGGCGTCGTCGAGGCCGACAACGTCCTGGGCCCCGATCGCGTCAGGCCCGACGATGTCCTCATCGCCATGGCCTCGACCGGGCTGCACTCCAACGGCTACTCATTGGCCCGCCATGTGTTGCTCGAGATCGATCACATGAACCTGGCCGGACACGTCGAGGAGTTCGGGCGCACCCTGGGCGAGGAACTGCTGGAGCCGACACGCATCTACGCCAAGGACTGTCTGGCGTTGGTTGCCGAAACCCAGGTGCGGACCTTCTGCCACGTCACCGGTGGCGGGCTGGCGGGCAATCTGGAGCGGGTTGTCCCACACGGGTTGGTAGCCGAACTCGACCGGGGCACGTGGACCCCTGCTCCGGTGTTCGGCATGATCGCCCAGCGCGGACGCATTGAGCGCGCCGAGATGGAGAAGACGTTCAACATGGGTGTCGGCATGGTGGCCGTCGTCGCGCGGGAGGACACGGATCGCGCGCTGGCCGTCCTGACTGCTCGCCACTTGAATTGCTGGACCTTGGGAACTATCAAAAAGGGCAGCAAAGAGTGCTCACGAGCGGTGCTCGTGGGTCAGCACCCCAGATTCTGAGGGAGGCTAGGGTCGCCACTCGTCGTCGTCGGCGGTCCCGCCGTCGTCGGATGGGACGTCGCTGCCGTTGAGGCGGTCGTCCTCTCCGCCCGACAGCTCACGCTGTAGTTGCGTGAAATCGGTCTGCGGTGAGCTGTATTTGAGATCACGTGCAACCTTGGTCTGCTTTGCCTTTGCCCGGCCGCGGCCCATGGGGGAACCCCCTCGCGCAATGACGGAGCGGCCTAGCATCAGGCGGCTCCGAACTGAGTGTGTTTATTGTCCTGCCAACACTTTACCGTGCCCGTCGTCGTGGCGCTGGCAGGGCCTGTTACCGGGCTGTCGCCGGGCCGTTCGGCCGTGCGCCGGCCCGTAGTCGGTCCACGGCCAGGCGGCCCGCCCCGACCGCGGCATCTAGCGGCATCGAGTCCCGGTCTATGACTGCTGTCACCGTGACCTCGCCGCCGGTCGTCATCGCTGTATCTGCGGGTAATCCCCGCTTGAGCAGGGCCAGCGCGATCACCCCTTCGTCGACGTGGTCGACCACGGTGCCCAGTCGGCCTACCGTGCGCCCACCGGACTGCAAGGGGTCTCCGGGGGAGGGACGGTCGCCGTCGCAGTCGAGGTGTAGCAAGGCGAGCATCCGCGGCGGTTTACCCAGGTTGTGGACTCGCGCCACCGTTTCCTGGCCGCGGTAGCACCCCTTGTCCAGATGTACCGCGGGTCCGATCCAGTCGACCTCGTGGGGGATCGTGCGCTCGTCGGTATCAACGCCGAGGCGGGCACGCCGTTCGGCTACCCGATGGGCTTCGTAGGCCCATACACCGGCAGGTCGAACTCCAGCCGCGACCAGGCGGTCAGTCCAGTCAGCGGCCTGGTCCCGTGGCACGACGACGTCGACTTCGACTCCGGAGCCCGGTAACCGGCGCACGAAACCACCCTCTGCCAGGGCTTCCGCGGTCCCTTCGGCTGGTAGCGCAGATACGCCGAACACCGTGAGAACATGCGTGTCGGCCAGCTTTGGTCCGAGCAGGGACAAGACGGCCAACTCGACGGGCTCGACGGTGACGTCGGCCCAAAACACCATCCGGCGCAGGTAGGCCAGCAGCGGCTCGCCGCGCCACGGTTCGGTATCGAGAACTGTGAGCCCGTCCATCTGTGTCTGCAGCCAGTGATCCTCGACACGACCCTGCCCGTCGAGGCTCAGATTCTGGGTTACTGCGCCGTCGGGGAGTTCGCTGACATGCTGGGTGGTGAGGCCGTGTAGCCAGGACTTGCGCTCGGTGCCGGCCAGTGACAGGACGGCCCGGTGCGAGCGGTCCACTACGACGGCGCCTTCCGCGGCGGCCCGCTGCTCGCCGAGGGGGTCACCGTAATGCCAGACGGCGCCCGCGTCGGGGCCGGTGGTGGGAGCCGGTACCCCGGAAACGGTCGAAGACATAGGTCAACTCTACGGCCAGTGCACCCGCAGCCCAGGGCTACGCTGATGTCCCATGGCCGATCGACGAGGAGTTGTAGTCACTCTAGACGGGCAGCGCCACGACCCGCACGCACCGCTACTTCATGCCGACGATCTGGCGGCCGTGCGCGGCGACGGAATCTTCGAGACCCTGCTGGTCCGCGACAGCCGACCGTGTCTACTTGAAGCGCATCTGGCGCGTCTGACCCACTCTGCGCACCTACTCGATCTGCCTACCCCCGACTTACCTAGGTGGCGTTCTGCAGTGGCGACCGCGGTGGGGCACTGGCTCGCGGGCGGTGTCGACGAGGGCGTCATGAGGCTGGTGTGCAGCCGTGGCCGGGAAAGTGGCACGGACACGACGGGTACCGCGTACGCCACAATCGGCCCGGTGCCGGCCCGAGTCGCCGATGTCCGGCGAAACGGGGTGGCAGCGCTGACGCTGGAGCGTGGCCTGTCGGCCCACGGGATCGACGAGATGCCGTGGCTCCTCGCGGGCGCCAAGACGCTGTCGTACGCGGTGAACATGGCCGCGCTCCGGCACGCTGAGCGCCACGGTGCCGGCGACGTCATCTTCGTCAGCGCTGACGGGTTCATTCTGGAGGGCCCGCGGTCGACAGTGGTTATCGCTACGCCGTCACCAGATGGCAACACCTGTCTATTGACCCCGCCGCCTTGGTATCCGATCCTGCGCGGAACCACACAGCAGGCGTTGTTCGAGGTGGCCCGAGATAAAGGCTATGACTGCGACTATCAGGCTCTCAGGCCCGCGGATCTGGCTGCTGCCCACGGTGTCTGGCTCGTATCGAGCATCACGCTGGCCGCGCGGGTGCACACGCTCGACGATACGAAGCTCGCCCCAGCACCGTTGGCCGAGGAGGTCACTGACTTGATCGACGCCGCAATTTCCAGTGATCGCTGAGACGTTAAATCGGTTGTCGCGCTGGCGAAGCACGAGTAACTTCGGGGGTACGCAGGGAAGGAGGTGGTCCGACAACTTGGTTGACTTATGGACATGTGAGGTGGCTGCGAGCTAGCAGCGCCGGGGCCCGTTAACGCACCTGTGCGCGCTGGCGAAATCCCCGTAGCCACCCGGCCCTCGAGCCCTTCGGTCTTGTCCGACCGGATGCAAAGGCTCGGGGGCCGCTCCATGTCCGGGGCTGGTTCTAGTGAGCGCCAGTTCTGGGCTATGCGGCCGGCCCGGGAGCCAATGATGAGCACTCTGCCATCGCCTTCTCCCAGGCCGCGGAGTCGACACCGGGAGGAGCGTCTGTCGTCGGTCCCGGGGGCGCCGCTATCCCATGCTGGCTCAAGCAGTGTGCGAGCGAGCCATGACCAACGCTGGGAACCACCGAAGTCGACACCGACACC
>CAXMSM010000049.1:0-4947 GCA_964195655.1 uncultured Gammaproteobacteria bacterium
GAAGGACTACGAGCGGCGGTCGGTGCCCTTCCCGGCTTTCCTTGGCGGGCACCTGGCTGCGCTGACCGCTGGAAGAGACCGGGATGAGTTGTTGTTCCTCGCCCCACATGGGGGGCCGCTGCGGGTCTCCACTTGGCGACCGCGCGTCTTCAACCCCGCACGCGACTCCCTGGAGAACTTTCCGAGGGTCACGCCCAACGACTTGCGTCATACGGCGGCGAGCCTGGCCGTCAGTGCAGGGGGGAACGTCTTGGCCCTGGCTCGGATGCTGGGACATGAAGATCCATCGTTGACGCTTCGCACCTACGCGGACCTATTCGATAGCGACCTCGACGCACTCGCCGATGTTCTCGACCAGCACCGCACCGCAGAACTCAAGCAACCGTAGGCGTCCGTCGGTGCCCGTGAATCCGAAGGGAAAAACGTACCCGGTACGCAGGGCCAAACTATCTAACTGAGCTAGAAAGTACTGCTGAACAGGCTTTTCAATGGTCGGGGTGGCGGGATTCGAACCCACGACCTCTTCGTCCCGAACGAAGCACGCTACCAAGCTGCGCCACACCCCGCGTGAAGCCACGACAGCGTATCGCACCGCCCGCGGTTCAAGCGAAACACGCGTTGGGTCTCCGGACACGCCGTGGGATGCGTCGGGTGTCGGTGGTTGTTCCGAACCTCCGACGGTCCACTCTCGCGTCACACCGATGATTGAGGCCAGCATCCGGATCGCTCGAATTCGGCCAATACCGCGGCTGGCTCGGACGGGTCGAGCCCGTGACTGGTCAGCCATTCCTCGCAGAAGTAGGTGTCGGCGTAGCGGTCGCCACTGTCGGCAAGCAACGTAACCACCGAGCCACCGCGGCCCTGGGCAGCCATCTCGGCCAACAGGCCGAACGCGCCCCAGATGTTGGTTCCCGTCGACGGGCCGACGCGCCTACCGAGCACCCGACCCACGTGATGGGCGGCCGCGACGGACGCAGAGTCGGGCACCACAGTCATCCGGTCTACAACGTCTGGCATGAAGGACGGTTCGACGCGAGGCCGTCCGATGCCCTCGATGCGAGAAGGCATACCCGTGACGACGTCGGGGTCACCACTGGCATACGAGGGGAAGAACGCAGAGTTCTCCGGATCCACGACACACAACCGGGTGCGGTGGCGGCGATAGCGGATGTAGCGACCGATTGTGGCGCTGGTACCGCCGGTGCCCGCGCCCACCACGACCCACTCCGGCACAGGATGTGTTTCCTCGCCCATCTGGTCGAAGATCGACTCGGCGATATTGTTGTTTCCGCGCCAGTCGGTGGCACGTTCGGCGTTGGTGAACTGATCGAGATAGTGCCCGCGGGTTTCTGCGGCCAGCCGTTGCGCCTCTTCGTAGAACTGCTCGGACTCGGCAATGAAATGGCAACGGCCACCTTGGGATTTGATCAGTGCGATCTTGGTCGCGCTCGTCGACTTCGGCATCACAGCTATGAACGGCAGCCCTAACATCGCCGCGAAGTAGGCCTCCGACACCGCCGTGGAACCTGACGACGCGTCGATGACGGTGGTGTCCTCGCCGATCCAGCCGTTGCACAGTGCATAGAGGAACAGTGAGCGCGCCAGCCGATGCTTGAGGCTCCCGGTGATGTGGGTTGTCTCATCCTTGAGATAGAGCGCGACGCCGGCGTCCTTGGACCAACTCGACGGCAATGGGTAGCGCAGCAGATGTGTGTCGGCGCTGCGCCTGGTGTCAGCCTCGATCAGTTGCACCGCGCTGTCCACCCAGGAACGTGACCGGCTGCGCTCGACCGATGAGGCCGCCGTGCTCACCGCGCCGCGACAGTCGGATGCGAGTGCCCCGCCAGCGACCTGGCGTCCGTACCCCCGGTCGGGGCCGCTACCAGCGTCAGTAGCGTCGCTTCGGGGCGGCAGCAGAACCGCAGCGGGGCAAATGGGGAAGTGCCGATGCCGGCAGACACGTGCAGTTGGGTGTGCGCACCCCACCGGGATGGACCTTTCACCCGGGACCGATCAAGATCACAATTGGTGACGATCGCGCCGTAAAACGGCAGGCACAGCTGTCCGCCGTGCGTGTGGCCGGCCATCACCAGCTGGTAGCCATCCTCGGCGAAGCGGTCCAACACCCGAGGCTCCGGCGAGTGTGCCAGGCCCAGCGTGAGGTTGGCGGCCCGACTCGCAGGCCCGGCGATGGCGGTGTAGCGGTCCCGCGACAGGTGTGGGTCGTCGACGCCGGCCGCCGCGATGTGCAGGCCTGCAACGTCGAGCTCGCGCCGTGTGTGGGTCATGTCCAACCAGCCGCGTTCGGTGAACGCTGCGCGCAGGTCCTGCCATGGCAGCGGTTCCCCGTGGGCCCGGTGGGTCGGTTTGGTCAGGTAGTTGGCCGGGTTCTTAAGTTTGGGGGCGAAGTAGTCATTGCTCCCGAACACGAACACGCCCGGAACCGACAGCAGGTCGCCGAGGGCTTGCACCACCGCCGGCACCGACTTGGGGTGGGACAGATTGTCGCCGGTGTTGACGATGAAGTCGGGGTGCCAGCCGGCGAGGTCGCGAAGCCACGCCTGCTTCCGCCGCTGGGCGGGCCGCATGTGGATGTCGCTGATGTGCAGAACCTTCAGCGGTGACGAGCCCGGCGAAAGCACCGGCATGGTCGCCTCGCGGACCACGAAAGCGTTGCGTTCGATCAGCGACGCGTACCCAATACCCGCCGCGAGTGTGCCGATCGATGCGGCGGCGGTCGTCTTCAAGATCGCGCCGGTCGAAGCTGCAGCCATGCACTCAGCCTACTGCCAGTGGGTGCACCGCACCGAGTGTCGCCCGTCGGAGAGCACCCCATTCACCCCGGCGGTGGAGGTGGCGGCGGGGGTAGTGGCGGTGGAGGCGGAGGCGGCGGTGGTGCCGGCGGTGGGGGAGGCGGTAGGGGAGGCGGTGCAGGTGCCAGCGGCGGTGGGACGAGTACCGGAACCGTGATCGGAGGCAAGCCCGGTATCTGGATGACCGTCTGCCCCACCGGTGCTGGTAGCGGTGGGAAGCCGAGTGGCGGGGGGGCGCCAGGCGGAGGCGGCGGCGGAGCAGGCGGAATGCCATTGGAGATTTGGATCGTGATGATGGAACCGGGCACGGTCTGACCGCTCGGAGATGTCCCGACGACCGCGCCGCGCGGAGAGGTGCTTTTCACCGGTGTGGACTGATCTGCGACCTGGAACCCGGCGCTACGCAGTCGGTTCCGTGCGGTGCTCTGGGTCATTCCAGCGACGCCGGGCACCCGGGAACCGGGGGAACCGTCGACGTAGCGGGGGTCGGTCGGCGGCAACGTGACCTCACCGAAGTTGGTGGCGACTGGCATCATCGCGGTGAACCACGTACGAGCGGGTTCATTGCCGCCGAAGAGATTTCCGCTGCCACACTGGCGCAGGGGGAAGGAGCACAACTCGCTGGGGTCGGTGGAGTCGTCGTAGATGTAGCTCGCCGCCGCAAGCTGATTGGTGAACCCGATGAAAGCGGCTGACCTGTTGGCTTCGGTAGTGCCAGTCTTGCCTGACATCGGCAAGCTCCAGCCGGCCGAACCAGCCGCCCCTGCTGCGGTCCCCGTGCCGGTGTCGTCTCTGCTCATCGCGTTGGCCAGGGTGTTGGCGAGTCCTTCCGGGACTGCCTGATCGCAGGTCTCGGTGGTCACCGAGATCTCCTGGCCATTGCGGTCGACGACATTCTCGATGGGGTTGGGCGGGCACCATGTGCCACCGGAGGCCAGGGTCGCCGCGACGTTGGACAGTTCCAGCGCGTTCACCTCGATCGGCCCCAGCGTGAACGAACCCAGGTTCTGCCGTTTGACGAAATCGGCGAGGCTCTCGTTGCTCTCCGGGTCGTAGTCGCGCGCGGTTCCCGGTAGCGCGTAGGACCGCAACCCCAACCTCACCGCCATGTCTACGGTGCGCTGCACTCCGACCTGGGCGATCAACTTCGCGAACGCGGTGTTCGGCGACGTCGCAAGAGCATCGGTGACATTCATCGACCCTCGGTAGTTACCGGCGTTCTGGACGCACCATGTCATCGGCGGGCAGCCCCGAGCACCGCCGCTGCCCAAGCCCTTGGCTTCGAACCGGGCGGGTGCGGCCAAATGGGCGTTGATACCCATGCCCATGTCGAGGGCTGCCGCGGTGGTGAAGATCTTGAACACCGATCCGGCACCGTTGCCGGCCAGCGTGAACGGCTGAGGCTGCATCGTTTCCCCGGCGTCGAGGTCCAGACCGTAGGTGCGGTTGCTGGCCATCGCGAGCACTGGGTGGGATTCCTTGCCCGGGCGGATCACGCTCATGACGCTGGCGACGCCGTTGATATCGGGGCTGGCGAATTCGGTGATTGACGACTTGACCGTGGCCTGCACGTCGGGGTCCAGGGTCGTCTTGATCAGGTAGCCACCCTTGGCGACCTGATCCTTGCTGATGCCCGCGCGGGCGAGGTAGCCCAGCGCGTAGTCACAGAAGAACGCCCGGTCGCCGGCCGCGATGCAGCCTCGAGGCAGTTCGTTGGGCTGCGGCAGCATCCCCAGCGGCCGCTGCTTGGCCTCCCGAAGCTCCGCGGCATGCTCTGGAAGATTCTCGATCATGGTGTCCAGCACCACGTTTCGACGCTCCAGCGCACCATCGGGGTTCGTGTAGGGATTCAGGGTGCTCGTCGACTGCACCATGCCGGCCAGTAGCGCGGACTGCTCCCAGTCCAATTCGGCGGCGGTGATGCCGAAATACGTCTGCGCGGCGTCCTGGACCCCGAAGGCGCCATTGCCGAACGACACCAGGTTGAGGTACCGCGTCAGAATCTCCGGCTTGGTGAACGTCTTGCCCAGCGTCAACGCCATCCGGATCTCGCGCAACTTGCGGGCAGGAGTGGTCTCGATCGCCGCCCGCTTTTCGGCGTCGGTCTGGGCGACCACCAACAGCTGGTAGTTCT
>CAXMSM010000050.1:0-2158 GCA_964195655.1 uncultured Gammaproteobacteria bacterium
CCCGGTCCACCCGGTCTAGGCGGTCTACCCGGTCGTGCACCCACAATCCGGCACTCGCAGGACACCAGTTCACAGCCGGTACCGCCGCACTCGGCTTGGCCCGCGAGGCGAGTCCAGGGCGCTACCGGCGTGGCGGCAAGGGATGGCTGCTGACCACAGCCGACCTCTAATTCCTAGAGGAAGGCCACCCAGTCCGCGAGATCGCCGGTGGGCGTCTTCTCCACCCGGTGGCCGCGCGCCCGCAATTCTTCGGCGATCTGATCACCCGCTTCGGCTCGCAGAAAGAGATTCTCCCCGTTGGGGTTAGGCAGGAAGTCACCCTCGTATTTGTCGATCAGGTCGTCCGGGAACCAATCCAGGACATCCTGGGGCGGCCAGGGGCCGATGTACCACCCGTCGTCGCCCCAGCCCGGCACAGCCCCGGATGAGAATGGGGTGTCATCGTCAGGGACATCATTGTCAAGAAGTTCGACGACCTCTTTCCACTCGCCAGCGGGCATGGTGGTGCGAAACTCGCCCCAGGTAGTGGATTCCTCAACCGCCCGCCATGTATCGGCGGTGCGCCGGGCGATGTCCCGCTCGGCGAAGAGTGCACCGAAGGGGCTGTCCACCGTGTAGACGATGTCCAGCGCCCCCGATGAATCCGAACTCAACCACATGCCAGTCTCCTTATCGCTACCAAGCGGTCCTGGCGGCGGGGCGGAGCAGCGGAGCCCTCCGCTCGCTGGACTTCCTGGACCGGAACGTCTCGTAACTGGAAGGGTCTCGGGGTGCGCCTGTTGACGGTCCCTCTGTGTGACGACCACGACGGCGGTATTCGTCATTGGTCTTGCCGATAACCGATGTGGGGGATCATGGTCGTCTGCATCATCACTGCGCCCACGATCGGCCTGGCTGCCGGTCGGGCCGTCGATCCCCCTATCGGACCTCGGCGCGGTGAGGATTCCTCTGGTCGTCACGGTCAGTGACGGCGGCCGACCCAAATCTGGTGTCGCCCAACACGAACTGACCCCTATGCCCGCCCGATGGTGATAGGCAAGGCTGATGTGTCATGGACTGGCTCCACGGTGATCGTCGCCCGCACCACCGAACTCGCCGAGCAACTACTCGCCGAGGGCGAGCTACGCTGCCCGCTCTGCAACACCGGCCAGCTGGTCGCCTGGGGATACGGCCGGAAGCGCACCGTGCGCGACCGCGACGGCACAACAGTGACCGTGCGACCCCGCCGCACCCGATGCCGATCGTGCTCATCGACGCACATCGTGATGCCCGCCGCCCTGCAACCACGCCACGCCGACACCACCGCGGTGATCGGAACGGCGTTGCTGCACAAGGCAAACGGACTCGGACACCGGCGCATCGCTACGGTCATCGACCGGCCCGTGTCCACGGTGCGGCGCTGGCTGCGCCGCCTGCCCCCGGCACACCTGGAACGCATCTACCAAGACGGCACCCGACAGCTACTGGCACTGGCCCCTGACACGTTCACCGCGCTGCGCAACACCGGCAACACGCTGCATCACGTGTTGTCGGTCCTGTCGGCAGCCGCCTACTGGGACCGCCACCGATACGCCATCGACGACCCGCCCTGGACCCTGATCGGGCTCTACACCCGAGGCCGGCTCCTGGCCCCACCAGGCTGACCCGCACTACACGCCCCCGCGAGCTATCGGGGGCGTCGTCGGCATGCCCGCACGCGGCCGTCATCAGGACGACCACCACATCACCACGCCGACCAACCCGCCACCATGCAGACCAACACCCCGCAATCACGCCCGCATCGACAGTGACGGCATCATCTGCATACTCAGCGACGGCCAACATGCGCCTGGCCAATCGCGGACCACGAGAACCCAACACAGTCTGACTCCTTCGGGTTCACATCTCCCAGCCTCTCGAACGTCCGCGTGGGGCTGAGCGCCAAGTAGGGCCGAGCCGCAGCTCCATGTCTGCAACCCGGTTCAGCCCAACACGTCGAGGGCGCGTTCGCGCAGCTCCGCCAGGGTGATCGGCTCATCCTCGCCATCCAGATGTGCCTGCCAGTAGTCCCAACCTGACCCGGCTTCGGCGTGGTCTTCGCGGGCAGCTCGGTCCACTGTTTCGCACAGGTGTTGGCCAAACTCGATGAACCCGTCTTCTGTGACTTCGGCGACGGTAG
>CAXMSM010000051.1:0-9432 GCA_964195655.1 uncultured Gammaproteobacteria bacterium
CGTGCGCGCGGTACATCCACCGGTGCCGCCGCAGGGACGCCATTTCGCAGATGAGCGCGTCGCCCATTCGAGCCGAATTTCCGTCACTGAGCTAGTGGCAAAAATCCGCGGCAGCTGAGTACCTGCACGACCACCCCGAAACCCGCTCGCTGAATCAGGTGGTAGGGATGGTCCGGTGAATATGCGCAGGGGCTGGCCGATCGGGACCGCCGTAGCGGCCGTTGGCGTCTACGTGCTGATGTGGCTGGGTTTCACCCAGAACTGGATGTGGCTAGCGCGATTCGACGGGTGGGCGCTGGATGCGATGCACCAACTCGGTCAGGGACATTCGGGCTGGCTCACGGCATGGGATGTCTTCTGCACGGTGCTGGGACCGAATGCCTTCCGGCTGGTGGTGCTCGTCGTGATCGTCGTGGCACTGATTCGGCGCAACGTCCGCATCGCGATGTTCCTGGTGATCACCGTGGAACTCAGTGCTCTGGTGACCGAGATTGCCAAGGCGCTGGCCGACCGGCCGCGGCCCGCCACCGCGTTGGTGACCGCCCACGGGACGTCCTTCCCGTCCGGGCACGCACTCGGCATTATCGTCGTGGTGTTGGCGCTGCTGACTGTTGTACTTCCGATGGTCCGTGCTTCCCAGCGTGGGTGGCTGATCGCAATCGGCATCGTGCTCGTCGTCGCGATCGGAGCCGGCCGCGTGGTTGTCAACGTGCATCACCCCTCGGATGTGATAGCCGGGTGGGCGCTGGGGTACGCGTACTTTGTGGCCTGTCTACTTGTGCTGCCGCCCCAGCGTCGAATTCCGCAGCGGCGAATCACACCGCAGGACGAAATACCGGCAATGCCCGGAATCGGACGCTGAAGCTGGCCTTGGTGAGCTCGGTGCCGACCTCGCCGTCAAGCGCCAGTACCGTCGGCCCGTCCACCGACTCGAACGCGAATTCCGGCACCTGCAGCTCGTGATAGAGCGGGCTGCGCTCCAACCTCCCCAACGCGAGCGATGTCACGATGCGCAGCCGACTCAGCGTTCGACCGGTCTCAAGGATCCGGACGTCGATGAGTCCATCGTCCATCCGGGTCCGCCGCGAGGGTGCGAAGCCGGACGGCAGGTAGATCGAGTTTCCGAGGAAGAACAGCGATGTCTGCAACGTCTGGTTCTCGTAGGCGATGCGAACCGGTTTCTCGCGCCGCAGCGTATGGAACATCGCGTAGATGCCCGCCAACGGTTTCCCGATCGGACTCTCTAGCTTCTCGCGGGTCCGCACGAACCGGGGGTACGCACCGATGCTGGCGGTGTTGATCACCATCTGCTGCTCATTCAGGCACACCACGTCGACACCGGACAGGGTGCCGCCCTGGATCGCCGCGACGGTCTTCTCGTTGGTGTCGCACCCGATGTCTTTTGCGAAGTGGTTGAAGGTGCCTGCGGGGAATACCGCCAGCGGAACGCCCATTTCGAGCGCCACGGCCGCGGCGGCCGCCACCGTGCCGTCGCCGCCGCCGATGGCGAGCACTTCGGCATCCAGCGCCGCCGACCGTAGCGCTTCCTCGAGGTTGTCATCGTGGGTCAGTTCGACGATCTTTGCCCGAGGGAGAGCCTTGCGAACCTCGTCGAGCACCTGGGCGCCCGTGCCACTTCCCGCGGCCGGATTGACCACGAGCGTGACGCCCGCGCCCTCGGGGCGAGCGGGGGTGTCCACCCGCAGTTGTGCGGCGGCGGCGGGTAACCGTGCTTCAGCGATCGGCGGGACGGCCCGCGAGCCGAGAACTGCGATGCCGGCACCGATACCGAATCCGACGAGCACATCGCCGGGGTAGTGCGCGCCGGTTACCACCCGCGACATGCCGACCAGGCCCGCGAGCAGCGCCAGGCCGAAGCCCAGGGGAGGGTTCTCCAACCCCACCCCGACCGCGAAGGCCGCTGCACTGGCCGAATGGCCCGAGGGCAACGAATTCGAGGTCGGGAATCGGCGAGCCTGCCGTGACGGTGGCACAACGAGACGGTTGGGCCGTTCGCGCCGCCACACCCGCTTGGCCACTTGATTGGTGATCAGGCTTGTCAACGCGAGCGTGACCACCCCGCGGGCGGCGCCCCGTTTGGCCGCCGGGCTCCCGACAGCCGTCAGCGCCGCGGCGATCGCGAACCACAGCTTGGAGTGATCTGCAGCCCAAGTCAGGCGAGGCATGACCGCGTCGATGAGAGGGCTGGGAGATTCCGCGATGGCCTCGAACACCTCGCGGTCCAGGGTTCCGAGGCCCTCGCCGATCTGGCGAATTCCGCTTCGGCGGGCCGGTATCGGCGGGCGGTCCATGTCGCCAACGTAGCGTGATCGCCTCGCCCGGCGCCGCGACGCGATCGTGTCCGAATCTTTATGGCGCCTACTGTCTTGTTCCGCAACGATGGAGCGGTGCGCCGACTGCTGATGCTGCTGTGCGCAGCAGCGATCTGTGTAGTGACGGGCGCGGTGACCGCGCCGCACTCGGTGGCGGAGTTCACGCCGTGGTTCGCCCGCTCCGTCGGAGGTGCCACCCAGGTGCTGTCCGTGACCGGTACGGGCGGTTCGGATGCCAAGCTCGACGTGTGGGAGCGGACCGCGGGCGGTTGGCAGCCAGTGGACGGAGGCGTTGGTATCCCGTCGAAGATCGGCACAAAGGGTATGTCGCCCGACCATTTCGACGGTTCGATGATGACTCCGAAGGGCGTCTACACCCTCGACTTCGCATTCGGTACCGAACCTAACCCTGGCGGCGGCCTGTCTTATGTTCAGGTGGGCCCCGACCATTGGTGGGACGGCGACATGAAGAGCCCGACCTACAACACGATGCAGGTGTGCAAGAGGGATCAATGCCCGTTCAACACCTCGTTGAGCGCGGGGACTGAGAACTTGGAGATTCCGCAATACGCTCACGCGGTGGTGATGGGCGTCAACAAGGAGCGGATCCCTGGTAAGGGCGGGGCATTCTTCGTGCACAGCACCGATGGCGGGGCTACTGCGGGCTGTGTGGCGATCGATGACGCCACACTGGTCAAGATCATGCGGTGGTTACGGCCCGGCGCGATGATCGCGATCACCGAGTAATCAGATATTCAGAGCGCGACCTGCCTTGACCTTGAAGTTCATGCCCTCCAGCGACATCGAGGCGTCATAGGTGCGGTCGTAGCCGGTCTCGCTGATCTTCCAGCCGTCATCCGTCCTGCGGTACCTGTCATGGTAGAAACCCGCACCGATCAGCATGAAGTTGATCCCCGGCGCGATCACGCGGTCCTGCAGGTACCAAGTCGCCCGGGCCTCGTCACCGTCAACGGTGATCTCGGGGTGGTTGACTCGGTGCTCAGTGAGGATCTCGGATCCCAGCGAGTTGCGCATGAAATCGACGAGCTCGTCGCGGCTGGTGAAATGGTGCTCCTCACCGACCGACTCGCCGTACCGGCCGACCACATCCTCGGTAAGGGTGTCGGCGAACTCGTCCCAGTGTTTGGTGTCGAGTGCGCGGAGATACCGGTACTTGACCTGCTTGATGTCGGCTATGTCACCCATGGTCGACATTGCAGCACAACCGGACACCCGAGCAAAGGCCCGTGTGTCTGACCGGTGGGAATCGATTTGGGCGCTATCGTGGCCTGGGTCATGAGCGAGCCGCTGGGGTTGTCCATTGGGACGACCAACCTTGTAGCAGTGAGCGTCGGACGCCAAACCGTGATTCGACGTTCGGTGCTTACGTTGTTCGGCCACGCCGCGCCCGAGGTCGGTACTCCCCGAGAAGACTCAGCCGCCGCCGGCGGGATGGTGTTGTCCGCGTTCGTCGAGCGCGTCGGCGATCCGGTGCCGCTGGTAGCCGCCGACGGCGCGACCTATCCGGCCGAACAACTGTTGGTCGAAGCGCTGGAGTCGATGGCCGAGCTCTCCCTGCCCCCATCACGCACCCCGACCTCGGATGTGGTCATCGCCGTCCCCTCGTACTGGAGCCCGGCGATGTTGGGGGCGCTGCAGACCACTCTGGGAGCCAGCGCGATCCTGGCGCCCGGTGGTGTGGCGCCACAGTTGATTCCGGACGCGGTGGCTGCCCTGACGGCGTTGAACGCCAGCCCAGGAATCGACCGCAGCGGGATTGTGGCCCTGCTGGACTTCGGTGGCGGCGGCACCAGCATCACCCTCGCCGACGCAGCTTCGGAATTCGACGTGGTCGACGGCACGGAGAGGATCCCCGAATTGGCCGGGGACCAAATCGATCAGGCGTTATTGAGTCATGTCCTGGAGGGAATCACCGCTGACGGCGACGGCGACGCCGGCGCGACGGCCGCGGTCGGATCGTTTGCTTCATTGCGGGAGCAGTGCCGTTCCGCAAAGGAGCGACTGTCTATAGAAACCGTCACCGAGTTGAACGTTGACCTTCCCGGCCGTCGCGCGGATATCCGCGTGACGCGAGCCGAGTTGGAGGACCTGATCGAGCGGCCGCTGAACGTTGTCGTCAGCGCGCTGGAAGACATGTTGGGGCGCAACAACATCAGTTGGGACACCGTTTCCGCGGTGGCCATCGTCGGTGGCGGTGCGAGCATTCCGCTTATTGCGCAACGCCTCTCGGAGTGGTCGCAGGCTCGGGTCGTGACGACCCGGCAGCCCGCCCTCGATGCGGGCGTGGGCGCGGCGTCGTTCGCTGCATCTGGGCGACAGGACGCAGACGCCGCCACCTATGTCGCGCCGGCAGCATCGGCGCCGGCGTTGGCCTGGTCCCAGGACGACAACCCCGACGATGTCGTCCCGTATTCCGGAGTCCCGTATTCCGGAGGCGAGCACCGCGCCACTGCTGACGGGTGTGGGCTCGCTGAGGATGTCGAGCCGACTTTCGAGCCCGACCTGGCGGCGCGGGACGACTCCAAGGCCTGGCAGCGCCTGCCGATGTCGGTCTTTGGGATCGCGGCGGCGGTCGCCTTGGTGGCGGTGGGCGGTGTGGCGATCGCGTTGACCAGTGTCGAAAGCAGTGAACGAGAGCAGCAGAAACCCGGGACTGCGCCGTTGAGCAGTGCGTTGATGCCGTCCGGTCCGCCGGCTGAGACTGCCACGGTCCACAATCAGTCTGCGCAGACCCCGCCCGAACCGACGACTGCAGTCGCGCCGCCGAACGTTGTTGACACGACGAGTCCGCGCACCACCACGACCGCGACGACGACACCTACGACCGCGACGACGACGCCTACGACCGCCACAACCACCACGACCACGCCGACCACGACACCTACGACCACCACGACCGCGACGACGACACCTACGACCGCGACGACGACACCTACGACCGCCACGACCGCGACAACCACACCTGCACCGACGACGGCTGCGCCTACACCAACGACGGCTGCGCTAACACCAACGACTGCCGCCCCGACGGCCGCGACGACGGTCAGGTCGGACCCGACGACACCAGCGATGACGACGTCCTTGCTCACCGTCCCGTTCGTCCCGGTGCCCATACCGATCCCGGTTCCGGAAAGCCCATAACAGCCGTGAAAACTACTGCAGCCCTTAAATCTGGGGCAGCTCCAAAATCTGGGGCACGGTCTCCACCAGCGAGGCTATTCGCTGCCGACGCCGTGGTGCACGTGAAATAGGTTGTCGGGGTCTACTGTTCGCTTGATCGACAGCAGTCGGTCGTAGTTCGAACCCCAGAACGCTTGCTGCCATTCGGGTTCGAAGTAGTCGGCTTCGGCGGCGTAAGTACCGGCGCCCGGAGTGGCGTCGCGGATGATGCTGATCGCCTTGACCGCCGGTGCGGCAGCCTTCCTCCCCGCCTCGAGGTCAGGTTCGTGACCGGAGACCCCAGGGTAGGCCGCGGCCTGTGCCGAGTCGAAGATCACCTGGGCTGCTGCGTCGAGACAGGCCGGGTTGAAACTGGTGTTGCGCTCGCGGGCCACGACCTCATCCGGGACACCCGCCAGGCCCTTGTTGATGTGGATACCAAGCTTGGCAAGCCGCGAGGCGTCGAAGAGGGTAGCGACAAGATCATCGGGTGTGTCGACGAACATCTTCAGTGGGATAAAACGGGAGAGGTAGGTGTTGAGGAACTGCGACACCTCGGCCTGGTTACTCGTCCACCAGAACTGGCCGCCTGGCTGATCCGTGCGGGGATCCAGGGTGATCATCTCGGGGTTCGTCCGCTCCCAGTACTCGGCGTTCCACAGATCGCGGAACTGATGGCTTCCGAAGTCGAGGTCGACGGTTGCGATGCCGTCGTCCTGCAGTTCCGAGAGGAACGGATCCCATACCGCTCGTGCCTGTTCGGTGGTGAGGTCAAGCCACACCATCGAGAGGTCCAGGGAGTTATCGGGCGTAACCGCGATCTGCTCGCCCCATGAGGGGTTGTTGATTGCGTCGGGGAAGAATCGTACGAAGCGACCGAGCAGATCCCGGAACGAATCGTCGCCGGCCGCGGTGATGGTGCCGCTCAGGACGCCCACCGTCTGTGGGATGGGGTGTGCCAGGTAGGTGATGCGACTGACGACGCCGAACGTACTGCCGCCGCCTCCCCGCAGCGCCCAGAAGAGATCGCTGTCTTGGTTTTCGTTGATGACGCGCACCTGACCGTCGGCTGTCACGACCTCGATTTCGAGCACGCCGCCGGCGCCGCTTCCGAAGCGCTTGGAGAAGCTGCCGAACCCGCCACCGAGAGCGAAGCCGCCGCCGGCCCCGACAGAGGTGCAGCCGCCGCCCTGGACATAAACCCCGTTTGCGCTGGCCTCCTTATAGACCTCCAACCACCGCGCTCCGGCAGCGACGCTCATCGCCGTCACTGGCGACGTGCCGGCGTTCGATCCGGCCGTGCGGAACGCGGGATGGAAGGTGACCTCCCGCATGTTGTGGGTCCAGATGAGCAGTGAATCGGCCGCATTCGAACGACCGAGGTAGTCGTGGCCGGTGCTCTTGACCGCCAGACGGACCCCGTTGTCGCGGGCGAAGTTCACCGCAGCGGCGATATCGGCCGCACTCTCGGCCGCGACGGCGTAGGGACTGACCTGGATCTCCCAGGCGTCCAGCCAACCGTTGGTCTGCAGCACACCGGGGTTGTCCTCATTCCAGAACGGGTTCTTTAGATTCTCGAGCACCACTGAACAGGCATCGCTGGTCGCGTCGGCCCTGCACGGCGCCAACGGCGATTCGACCGTGACCAGCCGATCGCCGACCTGCTCGCGTAGCGCCGCCCAGTCGCCTTCGGCGGGCCATCCGGCGGGTTGCGTACCCGCCGGGGCTGGCGCGCCCCCATCGCCGCTTGGTGACGAACAGGCGGCAAGAACTGCCAACGCCGAAGCGGCCGAAGCCCCGCTGATGAAGCCGCGCCGCGAGATTGACCAGGGTTGCTTGTGGCCCGCCACGTCAGATCACCCTACGCTTGCGGCGCCCGCCGAAAGTGTGCGTCGTATACACGAAAGTGTGTGTCGTATACATCGGTCTAATGCAAGCTCATGGTCTCCGGCGTATTTCGCATCCGTGAAGACGTGGTATCCAGATGCCGGGACGAATCAGGCCATCCGAGTGCATGATTCACTGATGTTATCGGCCCTGTGAGTGCACGGATGGCCTGTACGGCTCGGGAGATGGGTGACGAGGTTGTCGTAACGCGTGGCCAAACTCGCCATTGATTGGTGGAATCAACGCCTCGGCCGATAGTGCCGCGGTGCTGGTAATCCGCAGCTTCCAAGCCGGTCGACTGAGTTGTTCGGATGGTGTGAGCCACCGGAATCTGGTCAGAACGCATCGCCCGAACCGTACCTAGCCGGCAGCAATTCTCGACTTCGGTGTATGGACCGTGAAGGTCCGCGCTACCGTGGCCACCCATGGTAGTGCGAAAGTCGTTGCGAGGGGGGGTTGCTCATTACCCCTGATCAACTTATGGCCGAAGCATGTCGACTCGCCAAGGAATCGGTCGAGAACGGTTGGGGTGGGCCTTTCGGGGCGGTCATCGTCAAGGACGGCAACATCGTCGCGCGGGGCCAGAATCGCGTTCTGCTCACTGGCGACATCACCGCGCACGCTGAAGTTGAGACGATCCGCAAGGCGTGCGCCACCCTGATACCCGAGGCGCCGTCAATCTCGGTCGAGCACGTCAATGAGTCCCTTCTGGAACTCGTGCCGCGGCCGGAGGGGTCGCCGGACCTGATTACAGAGCGCTCGAAAATGCTTATGGGGCACGAGATCTACATAAGCGCCGCGCCGTGCCCGATGTGCATGAGCGCGATCTACTGGGCGCGGATCGACGCCGTCCACTTCGGTAAAGATCTCGCCGAAACCAGCCGGATCGGTTTCGATGACGAGTTCCAGTACCAGGACTTCACGAGGCCGTACTCGGATCGCAAGATCAAGATCCAGCAGTACCGACCGGAACTGGCCATAGCCGCGTACGACGCGTGGGACGCCCGTCCGAACAAGCATTTCTACTGACCCGCAAAGACTTTTCAGTGACATGAATTCGCCCACCAAGGAGTGCGTAGCCGCTCAGTGTCAGCGACTCAGCCAGCATGAGCCGACAGACCCGACCGGCGGGCTAGCCGGCTGCCCATTGTGGCTATGAGCGGCGAATCGGAGGCGACCGTCGTCATCGGTCAATCGATCTGTGCGGGATGCGAGGACGACTATTTGGAGTGGCAGAGGAAACTCGACGCCGCGACGGAGCGCTACCCGGGCTATCTCGGTTACGAGGTGACTCCGCCAACTGAGCCACAGTCCGACTGGACCGGCATCTACCGCTTCGATTCGATTGCCAACGCCCAGAATTGGCTGCGCAGCTCAATGCGCCAGACCTTCCTCGACGAGGCGGCGCCGATGCGTGCCGGCCCCGGCACCCAGCAGGTGATTGCTGCAGGGGACGTGGTTGATGACGCGCTGGTCACCGTCGTCGTGACTCACCGTGTGGCCGAGAACAGCGTCGCCGATTTTCTGGCCTGGCAAGACGAGCTTCTTGAGGCTCAGCGCAGATACCCCGGGTTCCGCGGCGTGGAGGTATTCCGGCCGGTCGACGGTGTGCAGGACGAGTGGACCATCTGCTACAAGTTCGACACCGCCACGCACCTGGATGAATGGCTGACCTCCGACGATAGAAGGCGACTGGTTCGGGATTCACCGTTTGGCGAGTTCAAGATCCGCCGGATCGATCACTCGTTCGGCAACTGGTTCGCCTTCGGCGACCAGAGTTCCTCGCCGCCTTCGGATTTTAAGACATCGATCGCGGTGTGGGTGGGGCTCTATCCCACCGTCGTCTTCCTGACTTTGCTGATCACTCCCATGCACCTGCCGCTGTGGTCGGCGATGCTGCTCGGAAACTTACTCTCGAGTTTCGCGATGACGTACCTCACGATGCCCTACTTCACCAATCGCATCTTGGGGTGGTGGCTACGGCCCAAACCGGGCGCCCCGCAGCCAAGCACCAACTTGCGCGGCATGCTTG
>CAXMSM010000052.1:0-2978 GCA_964195655.1 uncultured Gammaproteobacteria bacterium
CGTCCAGTCTGGCCTCCAATTCGACGTGCCCCATCCGCGGACGGCGGGCCATGTGTAGCCGTGCCACGCCGTCGGCTCCGATTTCGCCGCGCAGCCACGGCGCCACCGAGCGGAACAGGTCGTCGAGTGCTTTGGTGGAGAACTCCAATGTCAGGTCCACCGGTGCAGCCACCAGTACCGGGGGCGAGGTGGGCTTCATGTGCACGTTGTGCAGCACGACAGTTGCATGATCGAAAAAGCTTGTTCCCCAGTGGATATCGCGGCCGATCAGAGTGACGTCGTTGAGCTGGCCAATAGATAGCCCCCGCACATCCAGCCGAGAGTCGAACTTCGTGACGGTCATCGTCAGGTCGCCATCGTCTAGGCGCACCGTGAGTCGGCGCCCGACCACCAACCTACGCATCGTCATGAACAACGTCCGGTAGGCGGCCGCGGCTCCGCCGTTGACCGGCGCCATCGCGGTCACCGACCACATCGAGGTGAGCAAATCGAGCGGCCGGAACGGGTCGAACCGGCGCATTGGCCGGATCTGATCGCGGTGACCGACCGGCTTCGGTGGACGGGCCATGATGAGACCATCCTTGCATGTTGTCGACCTCGACAACCGACTCATTGCAGTCGGGTTATCGATCGCTGACCGCGAGCGGTTCAGCCACGTCGAGGCTCTCGGCCTCAGCCACCCGTCTGGAGCACCGTCCCACATCTGAAGATCACTAGATATCCAAGGACAAGCTGGATTCCCGGGCAGCCCGGGAGACGCAAGTCAGAATCATTCCTGCGGCGCGTTCGGGTTCGGTGAGCAATGTGTCGCGATGCTCGACCTCGCCGGCGAGCACCCGGGTGCGGCAGGTGCCGCAGAACCCCTGCTGACACGAGTACGGTGCCTCGATTCCGGCCCGACGCAGTGCGGCAAGCAGCGTCTCATCGGCCTTCACGTCGACCGTTTCGCCGTTGGACTTCACGGTGGCCTGGAATGGCCGGCCGTCGACGACGGGCGCTGCAGCAAATCGTTCAAAGTGCAGTTCTATGTCGTCGCGGCCGACCAGTGCCGAACGGATCGCCGTCAGCATCGGGGCGGGCCCGCACGCGTACACGGCCGTGCCTTCGGGGCACTCACCAAGTAACTCTGCCGCCGTGGGGAGACCGCACGTGTCGTCAGTGCGGATCTCCACGTTGGCACCGAAACCGGCGACCTCGTCGAGGAAAGGCAGGCTGTCGCGGTTCCGGCCGGCATAGACCATCGACCAGTCGATCCGCAGACGACGGGCGAGATCCAGCATCGGAAGGATCGGCGTGATGCCGATTCCGCCAGCGATGAACCGGAACCGTTGGGTGGGGGATCCGTAGCCGGGCACCGTGAGTGGGAATGCGTTGCGCGGGCCGTGGGTGTGCACGGTCGCGCCTTCCGGTAGCTGATCGTGGATCTCGACGGACCCCCCGCCGCCGTCGGGAATGCGGCGTACCGCGATGCGGTAGCGCTCATCAGACCCCGGGTCCCCGCACAGCGAGTATTGCCTGACCAGACCGCTGGGTAGGTGGATGTCGAGGTGAGCGCCGGGATACCACCGGGGCAAGGTGCCGCCGTCTCCGGGCCCGAGTGTCAGCTCGATGACGTCCTGATCCCGGGCCACGACGCGGCGGCGTTGGACGGTCAGGGCGATCGTGCTGTCACCGCCGCCCGGCGCCGGGATTCTCCGCACCGCGGCCGAGACAGCCAGCATTCCGGAGATGGCCGCGTTGGCGATGCTCAGCGTCGGGTCATGGCGGATGCGGCCGGTCGTGCTCGACGGTGTCCTTTCGACTACCTGCCGGAACTGCTCGAACAACCGCATCACATGTGGGCCGCGCGGGCCGCGGGAGAGGCTGCAAGGTATGCAACGGCCTGCGCGGTGGAGCCCAGATCTTCGGGCGAGTAATCGGGGCGAAAATACGCCAGCGTGTTAGATCCGAACAACCGGCGGTAGCGGGGGATCAGGCCGAGCCTGGCATCGCGCATTCGCATCCGATTGAACGTCCACCAGTTCGCGGTGACCGATGGATCGCTCTTGACCAGATACCACGCGGCCCGCTGAAAGAACACGAACAGCATGGACGCGGCCGTGTTCATGGCGCTGACCCGGGCGAAATAGCTGTCATCGAAGTAGACGGCGACATCGTGGGCCACACTTCGGTGTTCGACCTCTTCGCTGCCGTGCCAACGGAACAGATCGACCAGCGTCGGATCGGCACCGTAGTCGTCCCAAGCGCAGTTGAGCGCGAAATCGCCCATGACCGCCGTGTAGTGCTCGATCGCGGCGATCAGCCACAATCGGTCGCACAGGTTGTTCATGCGGCGCGCCGGATCGGCGGAGGCCGGCGGTGCGAGCACCTTGTTGAACACGTGTTCAACCTGTTCGACGATTGGCGCCGGGTCGATGCCGTGCTCGATCATGTAGCCGTGCAGAACCTTGTCGTGCACATCGGCGTGGGTGGCCTCCTGGCCGATGAAACCGCGCATATCGTCCGCCAATTTGGAATCCTTGACCAGCGGTAACGCCTCGTCGAAGGTCCGTACGAACCAGCGTTCTCCGGCAGGTAGAACGATGTTGAGCACGCTGACGACGTGAGAGGCCACCGGATGGCCGGGGATCCAGTGCAACGGACTGTCCGCTACGTCGAAGTGCACCTTGCGGGCCTGGATCTGTACCGGTCCAGGGTCTATCTCGTCATCGAAACGGCGCGGTCGTAACATCTGCGGGTTCCTGTTCGTCGTGAATACTTCGTCGTGAATACCTGGATTCTACGACGAACACGCGAAGTATGTGGGAACGCAGGTCCCGGATAGCTACCCAGGGCGTGTCGGTCAGGCAGGCGGGGGAGGCGCGCCGGCTCCCGGCCCCGGCAGAGGCATGCCCGCTCCCGGCATCGGCATGGCCCCTCCCGGCATCGGCGTGCCCGCTCCCGGGGGAGGCGTGCCCGCCCCCGGGGCGCCCGCGATC
>CAXMSM010000053.1:0-4947 GCA_964195655.1 uncultured Gammaproteobacteria bacterium
TACCGAGCGACTACATCCACCTCGCCCGATTCCCCGTCGAGGTCATCGAGCAGTTCGTCTGCGGTCTGCTGTACGCGTTCACGCAGCCCGGCGACAGCCCTGGTGGTGAACACCGAGGACACCAGCTTGCGACAGCGGGTGTGGTCAGGCGGCTCGATCGACAGCAGCGACGGCGGCTCGATGGGGTGCAGTAATCCGGGGTGGGTCTTCCGGTTGATCCAGCGCAACGGTGCCGGCAGACCGGCGCCGAGCGCCGTGACGCGGAAGTCCTCGGAGCGCAGGATCTCGTTGGCAACCTGGTGGTCGACGGTCATCAGAACCGCGCGGCACCGAATGAGGGGGCCCCGGTCACGTAGTTCGTCGGCGAACGCGGCCGGATCGGCGCG
The DNA here is from genome assembly GCA_964195655.1 of uncultured Gammaproteobacteria bacterium. Lineage (GTDB taxonomy): Bacteria > Actinomycetota > Actinomycetes > Mycobacteriales > Mycobacteriaceae > Mycobacterium. Next base: position 387 of record CAXMSM010000053.1, read on the forward strand.
CACGTCGGGGTCTGCGATCAACCGGGCCTGCGGGTCCCCGCCCCTGCGGGCGCCGACGGTGGATAGCGCCCGGATCACGCCGTGCAAGGCAAGCCAACGGACCCGTTGCTGCAGATCGAGTGCCATCACTTGAGTTTAGGCAACTTCTGCGCCGGAACAACTCAGGACGACCGGCCCAGTAGTAGATCCGCCGGCCCGCCGCCACCGGTCAGTGTCCAGGCATTGAAGCCTTCGACAACGATTCTGGCGTGCAGGAACTCCGGATTCCAGGCCAACGGCAGGTGCTGACATTAGCCGGACTAGCAGACGATCAGGAAACAGTCGTTGCCCCCGGAACCTGCACCACCGCTTGAGGACCCCCCTGAGCTTCCCGAACCTTTTGGAGATCCGGGCTCACGAATGTCACCTGAATCGCGACCGACGGCCTCGGCCCCCCTGCTGCTGCTGCTCGAGGAGCTCACGCTGGCCCCTTCGCTTGAGCCCGAACCGCCCGAACCGCCCGAACCGCCCGAACCACTCGAACCACTCGAACCAGAGTTGGATCCAGTGCCGGAAGCGGAACTCGAACCACTGGCCTCACTGCCCGAACCACTGGCCCCACTGCCCGAGCCCGAGCCCGAACCGCTCGAACCGCTCGAACCGCTCGAACCGCTCGAACCGCTCGAACCGCTCGAACCGCTCGAACCGCTCGAACCGGAGCTTGATCCATCGCCGGAAGCGGAACCCGAACCACTGACCTCACCGCCCGAGCCCGAACCGCTTGAACCGGAGCCCGAACCGCTTGATCCATCGCTGGACCCGGAGCCGCCACCAGGCTGTTGGGGCTGTTGGGGCTGTTGGGGCTGTTGCGGGGCCTGCGGGACTTGAGGCGTTTGAGGGAAATGCGGTACTTGCGGCGCGTTTGGAGACCACGTCCCGACGTCCTCCGACGGCGTCCACAGCGGCCACTGGGTCGGCGGCAGCAAGACCACCGGCGGTGGCAACACCACCGGGGGCGCGACCACGGGGAGCGGAGGCACGGGGACAGGAGCCCGCGGAGCTGGTGCAGGAGCCTGCTCCACGTACACCGTCCGCGGTGCCTGCACGGGAGCCTGTCGAACCACGGGCACAGGCGGCTTGATGGTCTCGGCCGGCGGCGCATCGACCGGCTGCTGAGCCTCCCGGACCGGCGCCGGCATCGGAACCTGCCGACTCGGCACGATGATGCTCTCAGCCGGGCTGGGGCGTTGATCGGCGGTCGGACGGATGCTGATAGCTAACGAAATCGCCAGCGTCACAATCCCAACAACAAAAATAGATGTCAGTGCGCTGCCGACGAGCAGGAACGGCTTGCGCTCCTCCTCGACCCCACGGGCCTCCGTTTGCGCATACTCGTCGACCACGTCTTCGGCGAGTTCGGCAGAGTGGGCAACCATCGGCGCCAGCTGCGTGTCAGCACCGGCCGGTGCCGCATACTCCGACCCGGCCGTTGTGCCGTCGGGGTCCTTCGAGTACGCCAGGCCGACCGTCAACGCCTCAAACGTAGGCGCTGATGCCGATGCCAGCGCTGCCCCTCGGGCCAACGCCAACTCGGCCTCCTCGGGCGCATTGACCGGGAGCGCCACGAGATGCTCAAGGTGCGCCTTCACCGAGCTGACGTCGACGCCGGAGCCGACCACGAAGATGCCCTGCGGCGGGGCCTTCTGAGCGGCGACGGCCGCGGCCATCTCGGTCAAAACAGCCATCGCGTCGGCACTGTGCAGCGTGCGGCTGAGCACTTTTACCACTGAGCCGTCGTCGGTCTGCACGACCGACAGCGTCGCGGTGTCACGATTGATGAACAGCAGGGCCGTGGTGTCGTATCCGACAGCCTGGCCGACTGCCTGAGCCAGCGAGGCGGCCGCGTGCCCCTCGGAGACAAGCATTACGTCTTCGATGCCACCAGCGGCCAACTTATCGCGCAGCACCGACGCTTCGGCGTGGTCGCTCCACGTGACACCGATCGACTTGAGATGATGCCCCCCGGCCTGTGCACTTTCCCGAGTGCCGAGCACCGCCGAGATGACCTGATCGGCGACGTTTGCTGAACCCTCAGCCGGGGCGACCTTGAACACATCGTGATCAACGGTGACGCCATCGGCTTTTTTGCCCTCGACCAGCACCATGCAGACCGTCGCAGGTGTCATCGACACACCCAATACGATATCCACTGACACCTCCACATATGTTTGCTGCAGTGATCGGTCGCGGATACCCTTCCAGTCAGGACAAGCCGGCGACTAGATACTTCATCGTCGCCACCAGCACCGTCGTTACACCGGACGGCGTTAGCTGGACGACGCAGCGATTGGAACCTCCTCGAGCCGACGACGACCCGGTGTCGTGCGGATCGAAGCCTCGCGGGCCTCGCGGTCAGTTTCCGTCCGGGCCCTCCGGTCGTAGCCCAGGAAAGGGCAATCCCGGGCGTCGCGACGGGAGATGTCCGTGTACGCCCTCGGCATACGCGGTTTCCGCGTGTTGGGTGAAGTCGACGCCGGTGGTCTCGTCTTCGGTGCTGACCCGAAAGCCCAGAACCTTATCGATCAGCTTGGCCAACGCGTAGGACACCGCGAACGCATACAGCGCGACGACGACCGCCGCGAGCACCTGCTTGCCGAGTTGAACGAATCCGCCACCGTAGAACAGGCCCTCGGGGCCCGCGGTCATGACCTCGTTGGCCAGCAGCCCGATCAACAGGACGCCGACGACCCCACCGACAAAGTGCACGCCGACGACATCGAGTGAATCGTCGTAGTTCCATCGGAATTTCAGGCCCACCGCGAACGCGCAGACGATGCCGGCGGCGAAGCCGACGACGAGGGCGCCGAGGGTGTTCACCGTTCCGCAGGACGGGGTGATGGCGACCAGACCCGCCACCACACCAGAGGCCGCGCCGAACGTGGTCGGTCGGCCATCACGGAACTGCTCGACTGCCAGCCAGCCGAGCATGCCAAGACATCCCGCGACGAGGGTATTCAGGAAGATCGCCGCCGCTGTTCCATCAGCCGCCAGCGCATAACCCGCATTGAATCCGAACCAGCCGAACCAGAGCAGCCCGACTCCGAGGAGCACGAAGGGCAGATTGTGCGGGCGCATGGCGTCTGACTTGAACCCGATCCGCGGGCCGAGCACCAGTGCCAGCGCCAGCGCGGAAGCGCCCGAGACAATCTCGACGACCAGGCCGCCGGCGTAGTCCAGCACTCCGAGTTCGGAGAGCCACCCACCCGGACCCCATACCCAGTGCGCGACCGCGGCGTACACCACCACCGACCAGATCGGGACGAAGACCATCCAGGCCGCGAACTTGGCGCGGTCCGCGATCGCACCACTGATAAGGGCCGCGGTGAGGATCACGAAGCTGAGTTGGAAGGTGACGTACAACAGTTCAGGAATCGAATCGCGCACCGTGGTCGGATCGATGCCGAACATGCCGATGTGCGACAGGTTGCCGATCAGACCGCCACCGGCATCTTCGGAAAACGCCAGGGTGTAGCCCACCAACAGCCAGGCCACAGTGCACAGCGGGATGGCGATGAAGCTCATCATGATCATGTTGAGCACGCCGGTGGTGCGGACCATGCCTCCGTAGAAGATGGCCAGGCCAGGAGTCATGAGCAGGACGAGCGCGGTACTAGCCAGCAACCAGGCGGTAGCGGCAGGATCGATCTGTGGCAATTCGGGCCCCCTAAACGGTCCCGCAGAGCATATGTGGCCGCCTCAGCGGGATTTAATGAAGCTCTGGTATGAGCGCGACGGAGTAGGGCCGCGCTGCCCCTGGTATTTCGAGCCGGCCTTGGTGCTTCCGTAGGGATGCTCGGCGGGGCTGGTTAGCCGCAGTAGGCAGAGCTGACCGATTTTCATGCCGGGCCACAGCGTGATCGGCAGGTTTGCGACGTTCGACAGCTCGAGCGTGATGTGCCCGGAGAATCCCGGATCGATGAATCCGGCCGTCGAATGGGTGAGTAGCCCGAGCCTGCCCAGTGAGGACTTGCCTTCCAACCGCCCGGCCAGATCGTCAGGCAGCGTGCAGCGTTCCAGCGTGGCGCCGAGCACGAACTCACCGGGATGCAGCACGAATGGCTCGTCCACCTTCGGCTCGACGAGGGTGGTCAGCTCGTCTTGACGCTCAGCGGGGTCGATGTGGGTGTATCGGGTGTTGTTGAAGACCCGGAAGAGGTTGTCGAGTCGTACGTCGACGCTGGACGGCTGGATCAGACTGTCATCGAACGGATCGATACCGAGCCTGCCGTCCTCGATCTCGGCGTGGATATCGCGGTCGGAAAGCAGCACGGCACGAGCGTAGCGGTCGACGGCGGCGCCACGCGCAGGCGGCGCACTTCGATGCCCAGTACACCTATCGGGTCGACCCATACCCGCAGGGTGTTAGCCTTTGTGGCGCGAAAGTGCCGATGTAGTTCAATGGCAGAACATCAGCTTCCCAAGCTGAATACGCGGGTTCGATTCCCGTCATCGGCTCCACCCTGACCAGCAGGTTTACCGTTCGAAGCGTTCGAACATCAGGCTCCGTGTCACGACAGTGTCA
>CAXMSM010000054.1:0-4001 GCA_964195655.1 uncultured Gammaproteobacteria bacterium
GGGCAACGTGTACCGCAGCGAACTGCTCTATCGCCACTGCATCGACCCTCTCCGTCCGGGTACGGGAATTACCGCCGACGAATTCGACGCGATGTGGGTCGACCTTGTGGCACTGATGAAGGTTGGCGTGCGGCGAGGGAAAATCGTGGTCGTGCGGCCCGAGCACGACCACGGCGCACCGTCGTACGGCCCACGCCGTCCGCGCACTTACGTGTACCGGCGCTCGGGCGATCCGTGCCGGGTGTGCGGGACCAAAATCCGCACCACGGTGCTGGAAGGACGCAATCTCTTTTGGTGCCCCAGTTGCCAGAGCTGACGAGTTGAGTCCGCGCTGGGACGGTGAGACTGTGCTGGGGAAGGCGATGTCCAACCTGAGGGACGCGCCGTGGGTGCAGTCCCGACGGGGACGGCCGCGGCCGAGCCGTGGACAATCTGCAGCGTGGAATTGATTCTTGCAGTCGTTGGCGCCATCGTTGTCACCGCGATCGCGCATCGGCGCGGATTTGAGCCAGCGCTGGTCATCGTCGTAGTCGGCATCGCAGTGTCGTTGGTCCCCGGTTTCCATGCGCCCGAGCTCAACTCGCACATCCTGCTGTCGGTGGTGCTGCCGCCGCTGCTGTACTCGGCCGCACTGGACTTCTCGTTCCCGACGTTTCTGCGCAACATCAAGCCGATCCTGGGCCTGGGCCTCGGCCTTGTCGTGGTCACCGCGTTCACCGTCGCCGCGGTGTCCTCGTTTCTGGTCGTCGTGCCGCTCACCTTCGTGACCGCACTGGTCCTTGGCGCGATCGTCGCGCCACCCGACGCCGTCACCGCTGTGGCGGTGGGCCGCAAGCTCGGCCTGCCCAAACGGGTGATGTCGATCCTGACCGGCGAAAGCCTGATCAACGATGCCGCAGCCCTGACACTGTTCACCGTGGCGGTGGCGCATGTCGCCGGTAAGCACACATTCATCGAGAACCCGTTCTTGCTGTTCGGCTACAGTGCCGTGCTCGGTCCGCTGGTAGGTGCCGCTCTGGGGTATGTGACGTTGTGGATCCGCAGAAGGTTGGACAACCCTGCGCTAGAGACGGTGCAGGGCTTAATGGTGCCTTTTGCGGCGTTCATTCTGGCCGATGAATTGCACGCTTCGGGCGTGCTCGCGGTGGTGGCGTCGGGGTTCGTCGTGGGCAACGGGACGGTGGAGGCCGGCTATCAGACCCGGCTCCAGGAACGGTACGTGTGGAGCTCGGTGGACGTGCTCCTGGAGGCGTTCGTCTTTGCCTACATCGGCCTGAACCTGAGGTCTGTGCTGGAGGATCTCAACAATGCGCACGGTTCACTGACCCAGGTCGCAGTGTCTTCGGCGGTGGTGCTGATGATCGTGTTGGTGGTCCGGCCGCTGGCGGTCTTCGCGATGTTCGGTGGGGAATCGTTGTCGCGCCAGGTTGAGAAAGGGTTGAGCACGCCGGTCCCCGAGACCGGGGCCCTTGATGGCTTGAGCGCTCGGCCACAGCGAAGGGCGCCGAGAAATTGGCGTTCCCGCATGGACAGCCGCGCTCTGAGTTGGCAGGAGAACGTCGTGGTCTCCTGGACAGGGATGCGCGGGGTGGTGACGTTGGCCGCAGCGGCCGCCATTCCGGTGACGACGGCTGCGGGGGAACCATTCCCGGAGCGCGCCACTATCCAGGCGATCGCGTTCGTGGTCACCGTCGGAACACTGTTGCTTCAGGGCGGGACGCTGCCCCTGCTGATCCGCCGCCTCGATCTGTCGTCTGCCGGCGACCGCGCCTGGGTCCACGCAGAGACCAAGGAGGCTAAGCGCGTGGTGCACGATGCCGCTGACGATGTGCTCGCCGAGTTCCGGGCCCACCCTCCTGCCGGAATCGACCTCCAGGTGCTCGCCGAGATTGGGAACACGATTGCGCGGCAGTCGCAGGACGCGGACGAGATGCCTGACCCCGGGGCCCACACATTGCGCGCAGTGACATTCGCCCGGCTGTACCGCGACGTGCTGTCGGCACAGCGGGCCGCACTTATCGCCGAACGTGACGCCGGCCGTATTGACGACGAGGCGGTGCGGACGATGCTCGAGCGACTCGATCTACAGGAGGCCGGGGTGTCGGCACGCCTGGAGAGCCGACTTTAGAAATCAAACCCGCCGAAGTCGCTGCCCCCGCCTAAGTCACCGCCCCCACTGAAGTCGCCGCCCCCACTGAAGTCGCCGCCGCCATCCCAGCCGCCGGCCTCTCCGCCCCCGTCGAAGCCCCCGTCCTGACCTGCGGCCATGCCGTCCGAGTAGCCGTCGCCGTAGCCGCTCTCAAATCCCTGTGCGCCATAGCCCACGCCGGCCATGCCGGAGAACATCGTGCTGAACATAAGCGCCGAACCCACGCCCCAGGCGCCTGCGACAAGTGCCGGCTTCCACCACGGCTCCGAGTACCAGCCGGCGGGCACGGGCCGACCGGCGATGCGGCCGCCCGGATAGTAGTTAGGGGTGCGTTCTGACGGCATCGGGGAGGCCTCGATCTCCCGGCCTTCGAAATCGATCTTGCGATCCTCGGTGACAGTGCCCGCCGTCCGCTGCCCGGACAGCGATTCCAGCTCCGGTCCCGGGTCCATGCCCATCACGGTTCGCGCCGCCCGGACGTAGTACAGCCCCTCCAACGCGCTCTCCTTGGCCAGTTCGGCCTGCCGCGCGGTGCTGGCCTGTTCGATCTGGGAAGACGCCGCGGTGTAGCGCTCGGATGCGTCGGCGAGCGCATGATTTGAGGCATCGTCAGTACCTGAGAGGGCAAACACCTGGCCGCCGAGACGTTCGATGACGCGGCGGGCGTCGGCCTTCGCATCGGCCAGCGATGCTGCGTTTCGCTGGCCCGACGCCTTCGATGATGCATATACAGCGAAGCCGATGGCCGCGACGACCAAGACGATGAGAAAGAGCAGTGCGCCGTCCATGGCTCACAGCGTACCGATAGGAAATAGAGCCGCCCCCGATCAAGAGTAGCGCCGCCGAGTCGGCCGGACACAACGGTCAGCTACCCAACACTGCGGTCCAACGGCATTCGCGCTCTAGTGACCTTTTTGTGGCAAAAAAGAGGCTGGTATGTAATTGACCGGAGCGTTAGGCCAAATTAGCCTGAAATTCGCTGCTTAGAAGTTGAGCGCATAGCATTGGAGAAATAGATGACCGTCACCGTCCTCGTCGTCGCGCTTGTGATCTGCATGTTTGTGTTCATGGCGATGGATGAGAAGTCTTACTAGCCTCAAGTCTACGAGGCGAGTTTATCTCCTAATTTTTTTGCCAAGTTTGCTTGTTTGCGCGAAGCGAATCACTCAACTTTTTTGCGCGAAGCGAATCTCTCAACTTTGACGGGTTGGTCATTTCCGGTGCGCTATTGGCTCCGGGGCCGCCCCGAAATGTCGAACTCGTCCAGTCCGTCGTCGCGGGTTGGGTTCTCCAATCTCTGGTTAGTAGTCTGCGCCGCCGGCAGGGTCGTTGACGACTTCGTGTTGGCGACAAGCGTCGGGGGCATCAAAGAATCACCCAATATCAGGCGCGTGGCTAGGGGGAATGGCTAATGTGTTTCGTTATGAGGATTCTGATCGGCATTGCCGCCGTTTTGGCGAGCGTCGTGTTCCCGGCCGTCAGCTTCGCGCAGGAACCACCACCCTGTCCGGCTGGGATGTGGTGGAACTACGCCCTCAATGTCTGCGATATTGGTGCACCAGGTCTCGGCGCACCAGGGCCGGGCATCGCCGGTCCGATTATCGGGCCTGCAGGTCCTGTCGGCGTGGATGTTATCGGCGTTGATCCTGGTCCCGGTGGTCCCGGTGGTCCCGGTGGTCCCGGTCGCAGGTAGGACGCACTGGTCCGCGTTGAGCAGAACGATTTCTAACAGGTCTTCCTCGGAGCGGGCGACGGGAATCGAACCCGCGTAGCTAGTTTGGAAGTTTTATACGCGACCGAATACCTGTTCGGAATCACGCTGGTAGAAGCCTCGCGATGACTACAGAAAGGC
>CAXMSM010000055.1:0-8169 GCA_964195655.1 uncultured Gammaproteobacteria bacterium
TGGTGATGGTCACGCACAACACAGATGTCTCGGACGAGCCAGATCTGCCCGCGCCTGTAGGTGCGGGCCGCTGCAACGTGTACACGGGTGCCGCGGCGGGCGGCACAGTTCCCACCGCGGCCCAACTGGGGCTGGAGCCGCCCCGATTCTGCGCCGAATGTGGCCGCCGGATGATCGTGCAGGTCCGCCCTGATGGTTGGTGGGCGAAGTGCTCGAGGCACGGACTGGTGGATTCAAAGGATCTGGAGATGCAGCGATGAGCCTAATGAGCCTCTCGGGCGAAGAGCCCAGGGTTTCGCGGGCACGAGCGGGGCTGACCGTCGTTGTCGGGCTGGCTCTGGCTGGCGGCGTCGTCGGAGTGCTTTGGGCGTGGCTGGCGCCGCCGATTCACGGGCTGGTCGCGTTGACGCGTAGCGGCGAGCGAATCAGGGCCTCCCTGGGCAGCGAGTCAGATCATTGGTTTACGGCGGCGTTTCTGATCATCGGCATGCTTGCGGTGCTGGCCGTAGTCGCGGCAGTTCTGCTGTGGCAGTGGCGCGCTCACCGTGGGCCGGCGATGGTGGCGGCGCTAACAGTCGGCGGTGTGGCTGCTGGAGCAGCGGCAGTAGGAGTGGGTGCGCTCGCCGCGCACTGGAGGTACGGCAGCATCGACGTCGCTGCGGTGCCGGTGTCGGAAGATCATCGGGTGCATTACGTCGTGGAAGCGCCCGCGGTGTTCTTTGGCCACTCGCCGCTGCAGATCGCGGCGTCGGTGTTCGTTCCAGCCGGGGTCGCGGTGCTGGTGTATCTGCTGGCCGCCGCGGCGACCGCGCGTGACGACCTCGGAGCCTGGCCGCCGGTAGAGAACCCCGTGCTGCTTACTGGTCGAATCGGGACAGAGGCTGACGTTCAACCCGTCGCCCCATCATCACCCTGACGGTGATCGCACCAAGCGTGAGCATGCCCCGGTAGGTCGATGGATTCAGCAGCGTCGGCCACTTGGTTCGAGCGATGTGCGCACGCATCGGCTGACCGGCGAAGCGGTCCCTGAGCCAGCGCAGCGTCATCGGCGTGGACATCGGATGCAGGAGCATGTGCTCGCTGAACATGTCGCGATGGTAGGTGACGCTGGCGCCGCCGCGGGTGTAGGTCTCTGTCAACTCATCGATGTCGTCGACGGAGACGATCCGGTCGTGCACGGCCTGGACGATGAGCACCGGCGGCTTGGGTGCGCAGGTCCCGAGCTTGATGCTGTTGAAGACATGCTGGACTTCGGGGGTCAAGAGGATCTCCTCGAGCCGCCCGTCGACCAAATCGGCCATGTCCTTGCCGGCGAGCCGCAGCATGGCGTGGACGGTGGTCATCTTCTCGATCCGCGCGAGCATCGCCTTGCCCTCGTCGGTGGCGTGCTCAGAGATGACCCGATCCAGGTCGGGGTAGATATGGGTGAGCGCCGCGACAACCATGGCGGGCAGGCCCGAGTAGATGCTGCCGTTGAGGCGTTTGAAGGTGTGTCCGAGGTCGCCAACGGGTGAACCGAGCACCGCGCCCACGACGTTGAGTTCCGGTGCGTAGGTGCCCTGAACTTCAGCGGCCCACGCCGAGGCCAGTCCGCCGCCGGAGTATCCCCAGAGGCCGATCGGTGACTCCGGGGTCAGTCCGAGCGGATCATGGTTGATCGCGGCGCGAACCCCGTCGAGTACGTGGTAGCCGGGTTCGAAGGGGGCCCCCCACATGCCGGTGGGGCCCTCGTGGTCGGGAACCGAGACAGCCCAGCCCTCGGCGAGCGCGGCCGCGATGAGCAGGAACTCGAACTGCGCAAACGAGCCGACGGCTTTGGCGCCGCGCCGCAGCGCGTAGGAAGGAAAGCATCGCCCAGCTACCGCGTCGATGGCGCACTGGTAGGAGACGATGGGTAGTGGCCCGGCGGAAGCCCGTTCGGTGGGGGCCACCACGGTGGTGACGGTGACCTGCGGCTCCCCATTGAGATCGGTGGTGCGGTACAGCAGCTGGGTGGCACTGAACTTCTGCGGGACCAGCCCCATGAACGCGAGTTCGACGTCACGCGAGCGCAGCACGGTGCCTGGGTGGGCGTGTTCGAAACCGGCTGGAGGCCGATGAAACGAGTCATAGGCGGGAACGACCGGGCGTACTTTGCGCTGAATTGGTTCGTGACGGGCCTGGCCGATCCACTCGGCTCTTGTCGACCGCGCCGCGCTGCCCAAGTCCATCCCGGCATTGTTGCTTAAGGACGCTATAAGAATCCAGTCGACTCACCCTGGTGGTCGCAACGCGGCGAACTCGTCGGTGACGCGGTAGCGCGAGTCGGTGAACCGGTACAGGGCTGCGGGGCGCCCGCCGCTGCGGCCCGATCGCGCGGTCGTACCGGTTCTGGTGATCACCTGGCGGCGCTCAAGCACCCGTTGCAAATTGGTCGCGTCAACCGGATGGCCCAGAGCTGCGCTATAGATGTTGCGCAACGCGGACAGCGCGAATTCGTTTGGTGCCAACGCGAACCCGATATTGGTATACGAGAGTTTGGCGACTAGGCGGTTGTGGGCGTGTTCGACCATCGGGCCGTGGTCGAACGCCATCGGCGGCAAATCGCTGACCGGGTGCCAGCGGGTGTCGGTAGGAAGTTCTGGGGTGGCGGGGGAGGGGACCAGACCGAGGAATGTCGAGGCGATGGTGCGGGTTCCGGGCACGCGATTCGGGTCGGAGAACACCGCGAGCTGCTCAAGGTGGGCAACTTCACGTAGGTCCACCTTCGCGGCGAGCTGTCGGTGAACCGAGCTCGTCATATCCTCATCCGCGCCGAGGCGGCCGCCGGGTAGTGACCACTTACCCCGCTCCGGGCTGAGTGCCCGCTGCCACAACAGCACATGAAGTGCAGGTTTCCGGCTGGCGCTAGCTCGCTGGCTCTGACGAACCTGGAACACAGCAGTCAACACTTCGTGGTCAGTGCTAATATGTAGCATGTTTTCGATTATAAGTCGAAAACTGTGGGTGCAACACCCTGATGGAGTGAGGGAGGCGGCGATGACCACCATCGACCAGTTGTCCACTAACCATCTGATGGACCGCATCGTCGATGGCCCGGGCGGGTTTTACGGAGTGAACGGCGACGCGGAATGGGCCGCAGAGGTGCGCCGCCTCGCAGAGCTTCGCGGCGCGACACTGCTGGCGCACAACTACCAGTTGCCCGAAATCCAGGACATCGCCGACCACGTCGGCGACTCGCTCGCGCTGTCGCGCATCGCCGCGGAAGCGTCCGAGGACACGATTGTGTTCTGCGGCGTGCACTTCATGGCTGAGACTGCAAAGATTCTCTCGCCAGCCAAGACGGTGCTGATTCCTGACCAGCGGGCAGGGTGCTCGCTGGCTGATTCCATCACCGCCGAGGAGCTTCGCGCTTGGAAGGCTGAGCATCCCGACGCCGTGGTCGTTTCCTATGTCAACACCACCGCTGCGGTGAAAGCGGAGACCGACATCTGCTGCACATCCTCCAATGCCGTCGACGTTGTGGCCTCGATTCCAGAAGACCGCGACATCCTGTTCTGCCCCGATCAGTTCCTGGGCGCACATGTTCGGAGGGTTACCGGTCGGAAGAACTTGCACGTGTGGGCGGGCGAATGCCACGTGCACGCCGGGATCAACGGCGATGAGCTCGCCGAACAGGCCCGTGTGAACCCCGAGGCAGAATTGTTCGTGCATCCCGAATGCGGTTGTGCCACTTCGGCTCTCTACCTCGCCGGGGAGGGGGCGTACCCCGCGGACCGGGTCAAGATCCTGTCCACCGGTGGAATGCTGGATGCCGCCCGCGAAACCGAGGCCCGTCAGGTCCTGGTGGCGACCGAAGTCGGCATGCTGCATCAACTGCGCCGCGCGGCACCTGATGTCGACTTCCGGGCCGTCAACGAACGGGCTTCCTGCAAGTACATGAAGATGATTACTCCCGCTGCGCTGCTGCGTTGCCTGGTGGAAGGTGCCGACGAGGTCCACGTCGACTCGGAGGTTGCAGCGGCCGCCCGCATCAGCGTGCAGCGGATGATCGAGATCGGTCAGCCCGGTGGCGGCGGCGAATGATTGCCGCCGCTGGTAGGGCCGCTGGGGGCATCTCCGGCCCGGAGGTGCGGAGGACATCTGGAGGGTGCGGCGGTGCCGGCATGTGGAGGCAGCGCGCCGATGTCATCGTCGTTGGCACGGGCGTCGCAGGCCTTGCGGCCGCGCTGGCGGTGCACCGACGCGGGCGCAAGGTGGTGCTGCTGAGCAAGTTCGGCGAGACCGCCACCTTTTACGCCCAGGGCGGCATCGCTGTCGTACTGCCGGACGTCCTACATGACAACGGAGACTCGATCGAAGCTCACGTTGCCGACACGCTCGCGGCGGGCGGGGGGATCTGCGACCCGGATGCGGTCAGTTCCATTGTGGCCGACGGTTACAATGCCGTGGCCGAATTGGTCGCCACCGGAGCACGTTTCGACCAATCGGCAACAGGTCGATGGGCATTGACCCGGGAGGGCGGCCATTCCCGCCGGCGCATCATCCACTCGGGCGGAGATGCCACCGGCGCCGAGGTGCAGCGTGCGCTGAACTGTTCCGCAGCGATGCTGGACATCCGCCGCAACCATGTTGCCCTGGAGTTGCTCGTGGACTCGGGCACTGTGACAGGCGTGTTGGTGCTCAGCGACGACGGTCCCGGCGTGATTCATGCACCATCGGTCATCCTCGCAACCGGCGGGCTCGGCCATCTCTACGAAGCCACCACCAATCCGGAGGGATCAACGGGTGACGGTGTAGCGCTGGCTATGTGGGCCGGGCTTCCGGTCAGCGACGTTGAGTTCATTCAGTTCCACCCGACCATGCTGTTCCATGGGCAGGGTGGCGGCCGGCGTCCGTTGATCACCGAAGCGCTGCGTGGCGAAGGGGCGAACCTGGTTGACTCACAGGGGAATTCGGTGACCACCGGGGTGCACCCGATGGGTGATCTGGCGCCACGCGACGTCGTCGCCGCCGCAGTCCAGTCACGACTGGCCGCGTCGGGGGAGCCCTGCGTCTATCTCGATGCGCGTGAGGTCGCGAACCTCGCCCAGCGGTTCCCGACAGTGACCGCATCTTGTCTGGAGGCGGGCATCGATCCCGCCCGGCAACCGATCCCGGTGGTGCCGGGAGCCCACTACAGCTGTGGTGGCGTGCCGACAGACTTCTCCGGTTGTACCGACTTCGCGGGATTGTTCGCCGCCGGCGAGGTTGCGCGGACCGGGATGCATGGCGCCAACCGGCTTGCCTCCAACAGTCTGCTCGAGGGACTGGTCGTCGGGGGGCGCGCCGGCGATGCCGCCGCCCGATACGCCGAGGCCGCAGGCCGGGCCCGCATGGCCACTCCTACGCTGCCGGTACGGCCCGCAGTGGCCCGCGCGGACCTGCAGCGAGCCATGACCCGATACGCTTCCGTCGTGCGCAGCGGCGATGGCCTGGGGCAGTTGGTTGATCTTCTTGATAGCGCTACTCCACGAGTAATCAAGTCACGCAACGACTTCGAAGACTCAGCGCTGACCGCCGTCGCTGCAGCGGTTGCCGCCGCTGCACTGGCCCGCACGGAATCCCGCGGCTGCCATCACCGCTCGGATTTCCCCGATGCCGACCCCGCACAGGCCTTCAGCGTCACCCGTGATTCCTCGAACCCGACGCCTGCCGCAGTGTGTTGCTGATGGTGCTCACCCAGGATGAGCTGACCGAGGCTCGTGCCGTCATCGCCCGCGCGCTCGACGAGGACCTGCGTTACGGGCCGGATGTGACCACGGAGGCCACTGTGCCCGCTGATGCCTCGACGACTGCATCGATGGTTGCCCGGGAACCCGGTGTTTTCGCGGGCGCCGACATCGCTCTCATGGTTTTCGACGAGGTGCTGGGGGTCGGCGGATACCGCGTCGAGCAGCGTGTGCCCGACGGCACGCGACTAGACGCCGGTGGGGTCGCGCTCACAGTGCACGCTCCGACCCGAGGCCTGCTCACTGCTGAGCGCACGATGCTCAACCTGGTGTGTCACCTGTCGGGTATTGCGACCACTACTGCCGCCTGGGTCGATGCGGCATCCGGAACCGCAGCCCAGATCAGAGACACCCGCAAAACCCTGCCCGGCCTACGCGCGCTGCAGAAGTACGCGGTGCGGGTGGGCGGTGGCGTTAACCATCGCATGGGCCTCGGAGATGCAGCGCTGATCAAGGACAACCACGTGACCGCGGCCGGTTCGGTGCTGGCCGCCCTGCGGGCAGTGCGCTCTGCGGCACCGGATCTGCCGTGTGAGGTGGAGGTGGACTCGCTCGAGCAGCTCGACGACGTCCTTGCCGAGGGTGTGGCGCTGGTGCTGTTGGACAATTTTCCGGTCTGGCAGACGCAGATCGCAGTACAACGCCGCGATGGAACGTCCCCGGATACGAAGTTGGAATCGTCGGGAGGCCTGTCACTTCACAGCGCCGCGGAATACGCGGGAACGGGTGTGGACTACCTCGCCGTCGGAGCGCTTACGCATTCGGTGCAGGTGCTCGATCTCGGTTTGGACCTGTAGCGGTGAGCGAACCGCCGCCGCGTAGCGGACTGGTCTACGCAGCTCTTGCGGTAGCCGTGCTGTCGTTGGGGGTGGCGGTGTTCGCGCTGCTTCGCACCGCCGATGAGCCGGAGTACACCGACGGTCAACGCAGCAACGCGAAGGCCGCGATCTGCGCGGCCTTTGAGACCGTCAGCACGGGTGTCGCCATGAATACGAACCTTGCGCCACCGGGCGGACCGAATGACATCGGTGGCGCACTTGCGGTCGCGGCCAACGCGCGAGTGGCGCTCTATGACGGCGGGCAGTACCTGCTGGCACGGCTGGGCCCGGCCACTCCTACCGACCTAGCCCGCGAGATTCGCAACTTCGGCAATCAGTTGATCGATATCGGTGCGGCCGCAACCGCGGGTGTGCCCAACACCGATCCGGTGCAGGCCGGCCGGCTCACGGATGCGGAGGCGGCCAGCACGGCGATCGCCGGCCTGTGCCACGGCTTAGGCGATATCGGCGACGAACACACCTGAACGCTTGCCGACCACCTGCGCCATCCGCGGCAGTGAACGGTCCACCGTGCCCGCCGGGAGCACCCGGGGATTGACCAGGTGCAGGCTCTCTTTGCCGATCTGGATGTCCGCTTCACCGGCGGCCAGCACATTCTTGACCCAGTTGGTCTTGCCGTGAGCTAACCCGACCGCGAGCACCTGGCCCCTGCGATATGGCGTGATGATGGTTTCGTAGTCCTTGCCCGAAGTGCGCCCACGATGCTTGATCACGCCGAATCCGGGCACCCGCTTCGAGAAGGGTCGCACCAAGGGGTTGACAAATCTGATCTGGAGCCGCTCCAGCCAGGGGGGAAGCAGCATGGGAACGCCGGGTGCGTCGTTCGGGTGGTCACGCTTCTTGGGTCGATCAGGCATGATGCCTCCGATATTGATTTGTGCTGCTCTGGGACAATGGTGAGCGTGAATGTATCGCCCGGACTGCTGCGGCGCATAGACCTGCGTGACACAGCGCTGTCGGCGGCTCGACTGCGCACCGCTCTGCCGCGCGGGGGCGTCGATGTCGACGCGATCGTGCCTACGGTCAGGCCCATCGTGGAGGCGGTCGCGCAACGAGGTGCCGAGGCGGCTCTGGAATACGGTTCGACCTTCGACGGCATCAGGCCCGATCAGGTCAGGGTGCCCGCAGACCGGCTGGCTGTGGCCCTGGCTGAACTCGACTCCACTGTGCGGGCCGCACTTGAGGTGGCGATCGAACGCGCCCGGGCGGTGCACGCCGAGCAGTGCCGCACCGACACGACGACCACGCTGGCCCCCGGTGCGACAGTGACCGAACGGTGGGTGCCCGTTGAGCGGGTCGGGCTGTACGTCCCCGGCGGCAACGCCGTCTATCCATCGAGCGTCGTGATGAACGTCGTGCCCGCGCAGGCAGCCGGGGTGGAATCGTTGGTGATCGCAACCCCGCCGCAGGCCGAGTATGACGGCCTGCCGCACCCGACCATCCTGGCCGCGGCCGCGCTGCTCGGGGTCACCGAGGTGTGGGCTGTCGGCGGTGCACAGGCAGTGGCCCTGCTGGCCTATGGGGGCACCGACACCGGCACCGGGGTGAGCGCCGCTGCCGAGCTTGCCCCGGTGGACATG
>CAXMSM010000056.1:0-8555 GCA_964195655.1 uncultured Gammaproteobacteria bacterium
CCAACGCGGCCAGAGCGACCTCGGCCTGCTGCAACAGAAGCCAGCCGATGAGGAGGTCGCCGACCGCGAGCAGGAACGGGACCGACTCCAGGCCAAGCCGATAAAGCTCACTCGGGTTCTGCTGCGAAGCGACGAGGAACCCGGTCATTGTGGTGACCATGTCCTGCACGTCATCGACCGCAGTGGCCAGCAATGCACGTTCCTCGGCGAGTTCCGAGCTAGCCGAGCCGTCGTCGAGGAACTGGCGGAGTTGCGTGACCACGTGCATCAGTGCCCCGCCCTGATCCTTGGCGATCTTGCGGAAGAAAAAGTCCTGGGCCTGGATCGCGGTCGTGCCCTCGTAGAGTGAGTCGATCTTGGCGTCACGGATATATTGCTCGATCGGGTAGTCCTGCAGGAACCCCGATCCGCCGAAAGTCTGCAGTGACTCCGTCAGACACTGATAGGCGCGCTCGGAACCCACGCCCTTGACAATCGGTAGCAGCAGATCGTTGATCCGGCCTGCCATCGCGGCGTCCGCGCCTGAGACGATATCGGCGACGACCACGTCCTGATGTGCCGCAGTGTAGAGATACAGTGCGCGCAAACCCTCGGCGTAGGCCTTCTGGGTGAGCAGCGCCCGACGCACGTCCGGGTGACGGATGATCGACACGCGCGGCGCGTCTTTGTTGGTCATCTGCGTCAAATCGGCACCCTGGATCCGGCTCTTCGCATAGTCCAGTGCGTTCAGGTACCCGGTAGACAGCGTGGCAATAGCTTTGGTACCCACCATCATTCGCGCATACTCGATCACCTTGAACATCTGAGCGATGCCTTCATGGGTGTCGTTGACGAGCCATCCGACGGCTGGGGTGCCGTGCTGGCCGAACGTCAATTCACACGTTGCGGAGGCTTTCAGCCCCATCTTGTGTTCGAGGCCGGTGACGAAGACACCGTTGCGTTCGCCGGGCGCACCACTCTGTGGATCGAAGTGGAACTTCGGCACCAGGAACAGGCTGAGCCCCTTGGTGCCCGGCCCCGCACCTTCCGGCCTCGCCAGTACCAGGTGCATGATGTTCTCGAACATGTCGTCGGTGTCGCCGTTGGTGATGAATCGCTTGACACCGTCGATGTGCCAGGTGCCGTCGGACTCTTGGATCGCCTTCGTACGGCCTGCACCAACGTCGGAACCGGCGTCGGGTTCGGTAAGGACCATCGTCGCGGCCCAGTTGCGCTCGATCATCAGCGACGCCCAGTGCCGCTGCTGCTCATTGCCGACTTCGTAGACGATGTCCGCCATCTTCGGACCGGCCGAGTACATGAACACCGCTGGCTGAGCACCCAGTGCGAATTCGTTGATCGCCCATTCCACCATCGAGGGCGCGGGCACCCCGCCGATGTCCTCTGCCATGCCGACGCGGAACCATTCCCCATCGTGCCAGGCACGAAACGCCTTCTTGAAGGGTTCGGGAATGCTCACAACGTGGGTTGCGGGGTCGAATGTCGGTGGGTGACGATCGGTGTCGGCGAAGGCTTCCGCCAACGGCCCCTCGGCCAACCTCGCTGCCTCGTCCAGCATCTGGCCCACCGACTCGGCGTCAAGGTCTCCAAAGGCGCCCGTCGCAAGAACCTTCTCCAGCGCGAGCATCTCGAACAGATTGAACTCAAGATCCCGAACGTTGCTCTTGTAATGGCTCATAAGACGCCTTCCGTCCAGCCTGAAAATCTCACCGGTGCTGTGATTTTGCTGACAGCCTACGATGTCGCGCGCGTTCGTCGGTCGGATCGGCGTTGTCAGCAAGTCACAGAACAGCCTCTCGGATATTTGGGCGCAACTGCGATCGGAAAGCAACGACTTTCCACCCGTTACCGCAGTAGCGTGGTTTCCACCCGTTACCGCAGTAGCGTGGCCAGATAGCGGCGGGGGCGGGCATGATCACGACGGTGCCGAACGACTCTTCGCGGCCGGAACGCGTGCACGAGCATCTCCGTTGCGGCACTTACCGGCAGTCCGCGCTGGGTAGAATCGACACTAGAACACTTGACATTTCGACACCGAAGGGGCCGCCGTGAGCTCGCCAGATAGCGACCCGTCCGAAATCACCAAGTGGGATCCGGCGCTCACCGAGAGGGTGATGAGCGTTCTCAAGCCGCTCCTCAAGGGTTATCACCGCGCCGAGGTGCGGGGTCTCGAAACGTTCCCCACCGGTGGCGCCCTAGTGGTGGCCAACCACTCCGGCGGCCTGTTCGCGATGGACGTTCCCGTGTTCGCCTCCGGCTTCTACGAGGAGTTCGGCTTCGACCGGCCGGTGTACACGTTGAGCCACGACATGCTGATGGCCGGCCCGACAGGCGCCTTCTTCAAGAAGGCCGGGTTCATCCCCGCCAACCACAAGAACGCCGACGAAGCGCTGCGCTCTGGCGGCGTCGTCGTCGTGTTCCCCGGCGGAGACTACGACGTCTACCGCCCATCGCTAAGCGCCAACAAGATCGACTTCGACGGCCGGACAGGTTACGTGCGAGCCGCCCTCAACGCGGGCGTCCCCATCGTGCCGACGGTTGGGATTGGCGGCCAGGAGAGCCAACTGTTTCTGACCCGCGGAACCGACATGGCCAAGGCGCTGGGCCCCATCGCGCGGCTGTTTCGCACAAAGATCCTGCCGGTATCGTTCGGGTTCCCGTTCGGCCTTTCGGTCGTCCTGCCGGTGAACGTGCCGCTACCGGCCAAAATCACCATGAAGGCGCTGCCCGCAATCGACATCATCGAGGAGTTCGGCGAGGACCCCGACATCGATGAGGTCGACGCACACGTCCGACGGGTAATGCAGCGGGCGCTCGACGAACTGGCCAAAGAGCGTCGTCTTCCGGTGCTGGGCTGAGCAGGAGCTGGACAATGGCTATCACCGACCCGCTCACCCAAACTCTGGGTCTCATGTCCACGATGATGCGCGCTGGCTTCATCGCGCCGATGCGCCCGGACAAGTACTACCGCATCGGTGCGGCGATGCAACGCGAGAACATGGCCATCACCTCAGGATTCGCCGCGTCGGCGCAGCGCTGCCCAGACCGTGCCGGCCTGGTCGACGAGCTCGGAATCCTGACCTGGCGGCAGATCGACCGGCGCGCGGATGCACTCGCCGCCGCACTTCAGGCTCTGCCCGAAGGCCAGCCCGAGGTCATCGCCCTGATGGCCCGCAATCACCGCGGATTCGTCGACGCATTGATCGCTGCCAACCGGATCGGCGCAGACGTGCTGCTGCTGAACACCTCGTTCGCCGGGCCCGCCCTCGCCGAGGTGTTGGAGCGCGAGGGTAGCGAAGATGGCCGAGCAAAGTCGGTCGCGGTGATCTACGACGAAGAGTTCACCGAAACGGTGGACCGCGCGGTCTCCCAAAATCCTGCCACCACCCGCATCATTGCGTGGACCGATACCCCGGAAACGTCCCCGGAATCGTCACTGACCGTCGAGCAGATGATCACCGATCACGACGGGCAGGAGCCCGATCGCGCGAGCACGAGAAGCAATGTGATCCTGCTGACATCCGGCACCACCGGGACGCCGAAGGGCGCCAAACACTCCGGCGGTGACCTCAGCGTGCTCAAGGCAGTCCTCGACCGAACCCCTTGGCGCACGGAACAACCCGTCGTCGTCGTCGCACCGATGTTCCACGCCTGGGGGTTCTCTCAACTCGCGTTCGCAGCATCCATGGCCTGCACGATCATCACGCGTCGTAAGTTCGATCCGGAAGCCACCCTCGATCTCGTCGACCGGCACCGCGCCACCGGGCTGTGCGTCGTGCCGGTGATGTTCGACCGCATCGTCGAACTGCCCGAAGAGGTCCTCGACAAGTACAGCGGGCGCTCGCTGCGCTTCGCGGCGGCATCCGGTTCGCGTATGCGCCCAGACGTCGTCATCGAGTTCATGGACCGTTTCGGAGACGTCATCTACAACAACTACAACGCGACCGAGGCTGGGATGATCGCCACGGCCACTCCACGCGACCTGCGCGCCGCACCCGACACCGCAGGTAAACCTGCCGGGGGCACCGAGATTCTGGTCCTCGACGCTGAGCGCAACGAGGTTCCTGTCGGCGATGTCGGCAGCATCTACGTCCGCAACTCCACCCAGTTCGACGGCTACACCTCCGGGAACGCGAAAGACTTCCATGAGGGCTTCATGTCATCGGGCGATGTCGGCTATTTCGACGACGCGGGACGGTTGTTCGTAGTCGGCCGCGACGACGAGATGATTGTCTCGGGTGGAGAGAACATCTACCCGATTGAGGTGGAGAAGACATTGGCCAACCACCCCGACGTGGCCGAGGCCGCGGTGCTCGGGGTCGACGACGAGAAGTACGGCCAGCGTCTGGAGGCGTTCGTCGTGCTCGCTCCCGACGCTTCGGCCACACCGACGACGCTCAAGCGCCACGTCCGCGACAACCTGGCCAATTACAAGGTGCCCCGGGCGGTGACGATCCTCAATGAGCTCCCCCGCAGCATCACCGGCAAGATCTCACGTAAAGATTTGCAGGACAGGGCCAGAAAGGCAAAGCCGGCTCGAAAAGCAAAGCCAGCCAAAAAAGCGCAGCCAGCCAAGAAGACGCAACCGGCTCGAAAGGCGCAGAAGAAAACGCCCCGCAATGGCTAAACCGCGACCATTGCTGCGCGCCCTTGCAGAGTTGGCCAACGCCGCGAACGGTGTACGCCCATTTGTCCGCGAGGGCTATCCCACTCTCCCTGTGTTCGCGTTCGGGTGGCCGACGTCCGAGATGCCATCGCTGTACATGGCGGGCTCCATGCTGGACGCGGTGCGCCGCGGCATCCGCGGCGATTTCAGGGAGCGACGCGGACGGATCGCCTTGCTGATCACCGCGTTCGCCTGGGCTCTGCTGTGGCTCATCCACCGCCGCAACGTAACCTCGCAGCCGCATTTCGAAGACCCCATACGTGAAGCGCTCGGCGACGACTACAAGGAAATCGCGGAGAAGGCTAGGTCCGGCCGGCGTCGCAAAATCGGCGTGCCCCCCAACGAACTGGTTCGGCGCCGCTACGTCGAGAAGGCTGACACCGTTCAATACGGACCACACCCCCGCGTCAACCGGGCCGATATATGGCGTAGAGCCGACCTGCCTCGGGACGGGAAAGCGCCCGTCCTGCTCCAGGTTCCGGGTGGCGCGTGGGCAATCGGAATGCGTCGGCCACAGGCATACCCATTGCTCAGCCATCTCGCTGACCACGGCTGGTTGTGCGTGTCGATCGACTATCGGGTCAGCCCGCGCAATACCTGGCCGGACCACATGGTGGATGTCAAGCGCGCACTGGCCTGGATCAAGGAGCACATCGCCGAGTACGGCGGCGACCCCGACTTCGTGGCGATCACGGGTGGTTCGGCCGGCGGACATCTGTCCGCACTGGCGGCGCTGAGCGCCGACGACCCACAGTTTCAACCCGGTTTCGAGGACGCCGACACCTCCGTGGTAGCCGCCGTTCCGATCTACGGACGTTACGACTGGGTCTCTACACAGGGCAGCGGCCGCAAGGAGTTTCTGGCTCTGCTGCAGAAGTTTATTGTCAAGAAGCCGATGGTGACGAGCCGGCAGACATACATTGATGCCTCGCCGAGCTGTCGGGTGCGCGCCGATGCGCCACCGTTCTTCATCCTGCACGGAAAAAACGATTCGCTGATCCCGGTCCGCGAGGGTAGGCAGTTCGCCGCAGCACTACGCGGGGTTTCGACGTCACCGGTGATATACGCCGAAATTCCGCACGCTCAGCACGCGTTCGACTTCTACTACGGATCCCCGCGGGCCCACCACACCGCTCAGGCGGTCGAGGAGTTCCTGTATTGGGTACAGGCCAAACGCAAGGTCACAGCCGACGGGTTGGCGGAGCCGACCGGGCACAACGGCCAGGGCGAGGTCGCGCTGCCTACCGCGATAGCCCGCTGGCTGAGCTAAGGCTCCATAGCGGTCTCGACGACCGTCAGTTCTTCAGGAAGCCCTGCAGCGCCTCGGATCTCGACGAGGGCGTCTACCATCGCGGCGGTCAGTTCGTGTGGATCCTCGAGTGTCCTGCCGTCCGACAGCACCGAGATATTGAGTTGGTCGACGTAGCTCCAGACCGTGATGTTGAGTCCGCTGCCCGTCGTCAACGGACCAACCGAGTAGATTTCGGTCACCAATGCGCCACCGACCCGGGCGCGTTCCCGCGGTCCCGGCACGTTCGAGATCGGAATGTTCAGCACCTTGTTCTGACCGTCCTTGTTCGACAACCAGCGGAACATCGCCTCGGCGGGTGCCGGCGGGAAATAGGCCGACCACCGACTCGCCAATTCCGGTCCAACCAGGTTATTGCTCTCCTTACCGGCAGCAGCGGCATGGTGAGCGGCGTGCACACGGTCCAGTGGAGCCTCGAGGTGCACCGGCAGACTGACCAGCACGCCGGTGAAGTAGTTACCGGAAATGCGGTCCGCCGAGAAGTCGAAGCTGACGGGAACCGAAGCCAGCAAGGGATGCTCGGCGCTGCCCTCATAGCGCAGCAGCAGCTTCCGCAGCGCCCCGGCCGATATGGCCAAGACCATGTCGTTGATCGTGACACCGAGATGCTTGCCGGTCTTTTTAACGTCGTCCAACGAGAGTGTGGCCGTGGCAAACCGGCGCGTCGCATCGACCATGTGGTTCATGAACGACGGCGGGGGTGTGAACGGCCGGGTCAGTTCCGGAGACATTTTGTGGGGGCTGTTGCGCACCCGGCGCACGCCCTGCGCCGTGTACCGCACCAGAGATGGCAACTTGGCGATCTGACGCAGGTGATCGGCGAACGCCGACCGCACGAGTTCACCCTTGGACGGCGCGGGATCTGTGGCATAGGAATCTCGTTCGTCCCGGGTGCCGTCGAGCGGGTCCATCCCGCGGGCCAATAGGTTCGCGGAGGCGACGCCATCGGCCAAGGCATGATGAATCTTGCCGAGCACCGCGATGCGGCCATTGGCCAGACCCTCGATGAGGTACATCTCCCACAGCGGACGGTTGCGGTCCAATGGGGTACTTGCGATCCGGCCGACAGCTTCGTCGAGTTGGCGGCGGCCGCCTGGTGAGTCCACTCGGTAGGGTCGGACGTGGTATTCGAGATCGACCTCGGCGTTCTCTCGCCACATCGGATGGTGGAACTTAAACGGGATGTCGATCAACTCGTAGCGGAACGGATCGAGTTTGTGGAGCCGACTCTCGATGACCTTGCGCAGCTGCTCGACCCCGAACTTCGTGCCATTCGGATCGTCGAGTTGGATCACCGCCAGCTTCAGCGTGTGCATGTGCACGGTGGGAGTCTCGCTGTACAGCAGTACAGCGTCCCACCCACTAAGCCTTTTCACCGCAGCCTCTTCACCGCATCACCTTAAACCGGAGGCGGTCTATATAACCTCTTTGGCCGCGATCAGGCTCCTGTTTCGGTGAATGTGGTTGAGGAACAATCCGATTGCCGTTGACGCAGAACCTGTTCGCGCCCCATCCATCAGGTCGAAGCCATGCCCGGCCCCCGGCAGCTCCACATAGCCCACCACCGATCGGGATACCCCCCTGAGCCGTTCCACGAAACTGCGCGCCTGGGCGACCGGGATGACGCTGTCACCAGTCCCGTGTACGACCAGGAACGGTGGCGCATGGCGGTGCACTCGTGCGATCGGGGAGGCCTTGCGGAACACGTCGGGATGCTTGACGAACTTGCGTCTGACGACGATGCGCTCAAGGAAGTCGACGAATCTCTCCCGCTCGACCGTCGACCTGTCTTCCCAGTCGTAGCGTCCGTAGAGACCGACGACGGCGTCCACCGAGGTGTCCGAACCTTCGGGCAGTTCCGTCTGCAATTCGGGATCGTTGGCTGTCAGACCTGCCAGCGCGGCCAGGTGGCCACCTGCCGAACACCCTGCGATCGTCACGAAGTTGCGATCTCCGCCGAATTTGTCGACGTTGGCGCGGGCCCACGCGATCGCCGTCTTGACGTCCATGATGTGCGCGGGCCAGGGGTCATGCGGCGCCACCCGGTAGTCGATGGACAGACACACCCAACCCTTCTGGGTCAGATGCGACATCAACGCGTAGCCCTGCAGCTTGCGGCTACCGTGCACCCAGGCCCCGCCCGGAACGAACAGCATGACCGGCGCGTCATGGTCGGTCAGGTCGTCTCGGCGCCACACGTCGAGCAGTTGGGTCGGTCGCGGCCCATATCGGACCGACGTCCGGTGCACACTGCGGCGGTGCTCCCGCATTTTCCAGAACGGCGGGGTGCGCTCGGGTTGCGGCCAGTCGATCTCGAGATCCTTGGCCGAGATGACACCGCGCAACGCGGCCTCACTGACCGCATTGGTACTTTCCCGTTCCTGCCGTTTGAGCTCGGCGTCAGCAGGGGTGAGTAGCGATCGTGCGGTAGCACCGAGGACGTCGGGAGCATGGCGGGATCCCCAGATCGCCGCGGCAGTCAATGCACCGAGTGGCTTAAGGTGTTTCCCGATTACCGGCAGCGAAGCAGAGGCCACACTCAAGGCCAGCATATGGTCGGCAGGACTGGCCTTCAGCAAC
>CAXMSM010000057.1:0-2028 GCA_964195655.1 uncultured Gammaproteobacteria bacterium
GCGCCACCGACTCATCGTGCGTGGCTACGGGTTGTCGTCGCCCGAGCCGTTGGTAGGCGCGGGAGCTCGCGGTGCTGCTGGAACTCGCGCTGCTGATCGAGGACGCCGACGAGCTCGACCGCAGCGCCAGCACAGCAGACAGGTTGCTCAGATAGATCAGACATTGGCTGCATTGGAGAGGGCGGCTCAGACATGGCTCGCAGCGGCCGAGAGGTACCTCCCGCGCAGCGGGGAATCCGTGGGATAAATCAGACTTCTGATTTATCCGTCCGCGCCAGGCCGCGAGGCAACCATCACCAGGTAGGAGGCAGTTGGCGCCTGCCCCGGCGCCCGCCCTGGTTAGCCGGCCAGCCTCAGTTCCCCTGGAGTCCGCAGCTCCGCGCTGACAAAAACAGCCTGTATCCGTCGTCTGGCCAGCAGCGAAATGCCAATCCCCTGCAGCGCCCCAACAGCCAGAATTGGCCAAAGCGCACCGGCCAGGACAGTGACCGATACCCGAGTAACTGCGGTTACTGGAGTACCCGGATCGGAAAACCGGATGGTGGCGCCGATCGTCGCCGCTGCAGCAATAAACGCACCGCACAAATACATAGTCAGCACTTGGGTCACACACCTTTCTGTTCGTGGCTCGGTCACGTGTCAGCGGTCACGTAATTCCCCACCCCTTGGGGCGTGTCCGGCGGGGGTTGGGGTGCTGCTCAGGTTCGCTCCGTTCAGGTGCCCCTCTAGGGGGTCCTGGAAGGGGCCTTGAGTGGCGAGGAGATCGTGGAACGTGACTGACTTCGTGGAGATGTTCCGGCACTGGAACGCCGGCCGATCGCAGGTGCAGATCACCGAGGCGCTGAGCATCGACCCCAAGTCGATCCGCAAGTATTTGGCCTCAGCGCTGGCCGAGGGTTTGGCACCGTGCCCGGCGGAGTTCGACGAGGGGGTGTGGCGGGCCCGGATCGGGCGCTGGTTCCCCGAGTTGGTCGACCCGGCGGCGCGGGCACTGACATGGCCGCAGATCGCGGCCTATCACCAGTGGATCGCCGAAGCATAAAGAACCGTGAAGTGTCCAAAGAAGACATGTGGGGCCGCCGGTGCGGCTGGATCTGTAGCTGTTAACGCTGCTCAATCGCCTGCAGCGAGGATTCGTCACCTGCCCATTGCGTCGTGTTCCCGCGGATTTGAGCCGTCCGGTGGTGTTGGGACCTCAGAACCGTCAACCCGGCCGCGGCCATCCTTGCGACGCACCCGTCGGTAACAGGCGGTGGCCGTTGCGCCGAGAACCAGTACGGCCAGCGCCAGCAACCACGGCTCCGCACCATGCCGGTGCACCCAACCGACTAGGACGCTTTGTAAGCGGGCGGCGGCCGCGATCACCGAATCCTCGGGATTGCCGCCCGCGTTGAACAAGCGCACCTCGTAGCGGCCGTAGTAGCCCACGTACAGCCCGACTAGCACCAGGAGCGCGCCACTGATCCGGTTGATGTACGGCAAGATTCGGCGCATACGGTCTATCAGCGCCGAACTCGCAGAAGCGGCAGTGATGGCCAGTACGCCGACGACCAGGGTGAGGCCGGCGACGTAGGCGAGATAGATCGACGCGCCCCCGATGATTGAGCCACCACGAAAGCCGGCCGCGGTGACTGCCAGAAACGGGCCGATGGTGCACGAAAGTGAAGCGATCGCATAGCTGACGCCGTAGCTGTACATCGACCCGATCCGGGCCGTCGGAGCCCATTGCCTACCGAGCGGTTTGGCCGTTAACAGTGTTAGCTCGCGACCCAACAGCAGCCAAAACCCCAGGGCGATAAGCGCGATGCCGATCAGTAGGGTCAGGTACGGCAAATACCGTTGCACCGTCGTGGCCGCCGACACGGTGAGGACGCCGAACACTGAAAACACCGTCAGAAATCCGAGTGCCATCGCCACGGTGGCCGCCAGTGCGCGGCCTACCGAGACCAATCCCGGCCCGTCCGCCGTGGGCTCCCCGCGCACCACCAAGACCAGGTAGGCGGGCAGCATGGCGAAACCGCAGGGGTT
>CAXMSM010000058.1:0-6218 GCA_964195655.1 uncultured Gammaproteobacteria bacterium
TGGTCAGCAGCTCGTCGACGATGTGGGGATCGGGTATCGGCTCACCGTCATCGTAGCGGGCCTGCAGCAGCAGCGACAGCACATCACCGGGCTCGGCGGAGTTCGGATTTGACCGGGCTTCATCCATCAGCTGCTTGATGAGTTCGTCCATCCGGCGCCGGTATGCGGCGAGTCTTCCTCCCGGGCTCCATGGGCCGAAGTCCCGCCGCACTATCGACGGCATGAGCGCGATCTTGGATCCGAACTCGACTGCTTTGGGCATCAGGACCCGCATCTCGTCGAGTTCTGCGCCTTTGGCGCCGAAGACGGCGCGCAGTATCGTGTTGAGGGTAATCCGCATCATCGGCCCTAGCGTCTCGAACTCGATGCCCTCCGGCCAGTTTGCTATCTCGCGCATCACTTCCTCTTCGGTGATGCTCTCGTAGCTGCGCATGCTCTTGCCGGAGAATGGTGGCAGCAGCAGTTTGCGGCGGGCCTGTAGCGCTTCGCCGTCCAGGTTGAAGATTGAGCCTGGCCCCAGCACGTTACCCCCGAGGTTGTTCTGGGGTCGGCCGATCAAATCGCGTTTAGCACTGAACAGCTCTTTGACCAGCACCGGATCGCTGATTACCACCGTCTCGCCGAACATCGGGATGTTGAGGGTGAAGGTAGAGCCGTAGCGGCGGCCAAACGCCGCAATCGCGCCGTACCGGGCAGTCAATACCGCCGCGCCCTGGATGAGCTTCGGTAGCCTAGGGCCCGGCGGCAACCGCACAGGTTCGCTGGTGGCCGTTGCCATGTTGTCACCTCTTCATAACGTCGCTCGTGAGATTTTCAGTCGGGTATGCCCGGCGGTGGGTCCCAGTCAGGATATCGCGTAGTCGCTGAGTGAAAAACGGTCCTGTTCCTTGACCGCCTGGCGGATCGATGTGGGACGAAAGAGCGGCGCTTCGCCCGAGCTGTTGAACCAGTACGACCGGGAAGAGGCGCAATCGCCGAGGCGGAACACCGAGTCGTCGAGCAACCTCAGCATCCGTTCCAGGAACCGCGCGTTGGCCTCTTCGGTCACCTCGAACGTGTGCCCACCGGTGCGCTGCAACTCGCCGAAGAGCCGGTTCATGTGCCGCATTTGGTACTCAACAGTGTCGAACCATGACATCCCGACCCACGCGTAGGGGCTGGCCTGGGTCAGCATGTTTGGAAACTGCGGCACCGTCATACCTTCATAAGCCTGGAACCCGTTCTCCCGCCACCACTTGCCGAGGTTGCGGCCACCTCGGCCGATAACCTCGACCGCGGGGAGGTTCGACTCCCACACATCGAAACCGGTGGCCAGCACCAGCGTGTCGACGACGCGCCGGACGCCGCTCTTGGCGACGATGCCGTCGGGCTCGATACGCTCGATCCCCGAAGTCTCTAAATGCACATGCGATTTCGCGAATGTGCGGTAGTAGTTGTTCGATAGTGTCGGCCGTTTACAGCCGAAGTCATAGTCCGGCGTCAGCTGGCGACGCAGTTCCTTGTCCCGGACGGCGGCGAATCGGTGCAGAGTACCGATAGCGGCTGCGGCCCGGTTCACCAGCCTAAGCTGTCGGAACTTCCACATCGCGATCGTCACCATGATGTCCATAAACATGTCACTGGACAGCCGCAAAAGTCGTTGTGTAGCTGGAAGCCTGGCGAACAACCTCTGGGCGGTCGGACCGAAGGGCAGGTCGAACTTCGGCATCACCCAGATCGGAGTGCGCTGATAAACCGTGAGCTCGGCGAGTTGCTCGGCCAGCTTGGGAATCAGCTGTACGCCGGTTGAGCCGGTTCCGATGATCGCTGCTCGCTTACCCTGCAGTGGGTAGCCGTGGTCCCAGTCCTGAGCATGCAAGATCTTGCCGGCGAACGTGTCGATGCCTTCGATGTCGGGCGTCTTGGGCTGGCACAGGTAGCCGGTGGCCAGGATCAGGAAGCGCGTCTGCAAGGTCTCGCCGTCTGCGAGCGACA
Organism: uncultured Gammaproteobacteria bacterium; assembly: GCA_964195655.1. Taxonomy (GTDB): domain Bacteria; phylum Actinomycetota; class Actinomycetes; order Mycobacteriales; family Mycobacteriaceae; genus Mycobacterium. The sequence continues at coordinate 1,975 of CAXMSM010000058.1, forward strand.
CCAGCCAGACCTGTGCCTCATCGTCCCAGCGTGCGGTCTCGACGACGGTGTTGAACCGCATGTAGCGGCGCAGGCCGTACTTGTTGGCCACGTGCTCGGCGTAGGTTTTTAGCTCGGAACCGGGCGCGTACAGCCGCGACCAGTACGGGTTCGGCTCGAACCGGTAGGAATAGGTCGTCGACGGTACGTCGACCGTCAGGCCTGGGTAGCGATTGACGTGCCAGGTACCACCCAAATCGTCCTCACGGTCGAGAATGGCGATCTTCTGGTAGCCCAGCCGGTTGAGCTGGATGGCGGCACCCATGCCGCCAAATCCAGCACCGACGATGACGGCCTCCAACTGCTCTGCACTCACGTTGCGATACTGCGGCGGTCCATATGGTTGTCCTCGTCGCGATCCTCAGTCATCGTCGCTACCGCCTCCGGAATCGGACCCACTGCTGCCAGCGTCGCTCGACTCGGAGCCGCTGCCGGACGTACCCGAGTCGGTGCCGGAACCACTGGAGCCGCTGTCGCGGGCGATGTCGGACGCGCTGCCGCCGGCCGAGTCCTCGCTGCCGGCATCCTCGTCGCTGCCGACGCCCTCAGGGGCCTCAGCGTCAGGGTCCCCACCGATGACGTCCTCGTTGCTGTCAGCGTCCTCGAGATCCTCATCGAGGGCACCCTGGTGGGTACCGACGCTGTCCTCGGACTCGGTTTCTGTCGGGATATCGACCTCCGGCTGCGTCGTGTCCTCATCTACGGGCGGGGCCTCCGCAACGTCGTCGGCGACTGGTGCGGCCTCCTCGGAAGCCGGCTCGTCCTCGGCGGGCGCGTCGGCCTTCTCGGTGGCCGTCGTATCCCCAGCGTCTCCACCGACGGTCGTCGTCGATGCCATACGCGTCGTGCCTGAGGTCTCCTCACCGCCGCCTTCGCTGCTGGGTGGCAGCTCACCATCGAACGGCGTCGGGTCCTCGGGATGTTCGGGATCGCAGGACGGGCACAGGATCTTCACGAACGGCTTCAACAGCGGCGTCAGTAACGGAAACGTGTACTCTGCGCCCTTCCAATGGAAGCTGCCCGGCGGGAAAGGATTGAAGTTCAGCCACATCGCCTCTCCGAACCGCACGAGCGACTGCACGACCTCGTCCAGAGTGATTTGCTCGGGCCGGTTCTGCTCCGGTGGCGCAAACAGATAGTTGGCCACCGAATAAATCGGATCCATCGGGTTGAGCTGCACCGCCTGGCCCGACCACGGCACCGGGTCGCCCTCAGAACCCGGGATCTCTTCGCCGGCGGCCCCCTCTTCTGCGCTGACCGGGTTATTCAACTCGGGAAACACATATCCCCGCATTAGGTCTGACATCGGAACCCGGAACATCTTGCTTAGGATCGTGACGTCCTGGCAGGTCGACGCCGCAGTGCCCGTGCAGCCTTCGTCCATCGGCAGGTTGGCCAGAGTCCACCATTTGAGGTGTTCACCGAGGGGGTTGGCCAGCGCTGGGACGGGGATCAACAAGTTAGTGACCGCGGTGGTCAGGAGCGGGTCGGCCGGGTCATAGCCCAGAACGTTGGTCGGCGTGTACACATTCCAGCTGCCGGTTTCCTCGAGCGCATAGGACAAGCCATTGAAGGCGTCGAGGTTGGCCCGTGGAACACTCATTACCGCGTTGACTAGATTCGGCAGCACGTTCTGCCATGACGCGGCGTCCGGGTTGGGGGGGGTGACCGGGGTGTAGCTCTGCGGTGCATTAATATCGCACCCCTCGGTCTTGTACCCTGAGCATGCCTCACCCACAACCGCGGTGTTGGTGACCGCGGCCGTCGGTTGGACAGTGTTGGCGGATCCGGCGGGCGTGGCTTCCTGGTCGAGGATGTTGGCGTCGTCGAGGTAGTCACGCTCGTAGGCAGTGTCGATCAGCGCACGCAGGGGCTCTTCCAAATCCTGGACGACCCAGCCCAGGCCAAGGTCGTAGAAGCCCTGCAGTAGCGGCAGCGTTTCGGTCGGGATGTAAACGTAGGTGGTGTTGCCTTCGGTCCAGGCGTAGTTGCCCGGCGCGTCAATATCGGCCTCGTCGTACCGCATGTGCACGGCGCCGAATGCAACCGCCGCATTGGCCAGCGCCAGCAGGTTGAAGGGGTTGTCTGGGAAGTCCGCGATCGGGTCATACTCCCGGGCCACATCGACGACTTCATAGTCGGTGTCGGTCGGTGTCAGGAGGTTGACGATGCCGCGTTCGCCGTAAAACCAGCCGTTGACGCCACCGTATTTGCGGCCTCCGCTCCCGGTCAGGATGAACTTGGTGTCCTGGCTGGGCACCGCGGTGTTGTCGGTCCCATAGTCTTCCAGCCACTTCCCGGCCACCCGAGACCCAGCACTGAATGCGTAGACGATCTTGTCGTCAGGGGTATTCTCCATCGCGGAATTGAGGTTTTCGACGTTCTGTGCCAGGCCGGGTTCGATCAAAGCCAACGGAAGGAACGGCTGGTGTGGCACCGCACGGCAGACCTTCGGGGCCTCGCAGACCGCGCCGCCGAGGCTATCGGGCATCTCCCAGACGGTGGGACTGTGGTACAGAACGGTGGCTTCACCCTCCGGGATGAGATCGGCGGACGCAGATGCAGTGGGGAGCTGTCCGTTCATCAGCCACGGCAGTGTCATGAAGGGCAGCGCCGCCATCAGAGCGGTCCTTGAGGCTCGATTCACTAGACATCCCTTTCGTGAGGAGCAGGTTGCAAGGACTGCCTCTGGCCGGTGGCCGCCCTCGCGAGGGCAGCCTGTTGTGTGCGGTCAGCACCTGGAGGGGGCACTTCGTCAAGTAGTGGGCCCCGCCGTACCACGGTCTGATGAATTTCGGGTACGCGCTGCGGCTTGGGTCGCAGTCGCATGTGGCCGCTCCTCGATCATGGTGATCCGAATGTTGCATGATGTTACGCATCATCCGACGCATCGGAGCATACCTCACTCCGACAGAGTCGGGACGCCAATCAGCAAATTACCATCAGCTGGGGCAATCAGTTGCACGGCGGGGTCGCCGCTCAGGCTAGCCGCAAGCATTCTGGTCGCTACCGACACGGGACCGCCCCGCAGGGTCCCGTCGACGCAACGCGGCAATCCGGGCTCGACAGGCCGCGCCCTACCCTAGCTGGGCTGGACCGTTAGGTCGCGACCTGATGTGAACAAAGTTGCAGTTGAGTCACAATACTACCATTGAGCATGGCCCACCTATCGGTGGCAGCAGCTGATTTTAGTCTGAATCCGTTGCAGAACAACCCTTTTAGGGCCAACGTCGAGACAAGGGCAGTGCGACACAGGTAGGAGCCTGCCGTCAATCAGGGCCACCGAATGGGCGTAGGCGGAAACCCGCCGGAGCCGTGCGGGTATCTCCGGCCGTTCAGCTTCGCAGTAGACCTGCGCGAGGCACAAATCCGCCGCCGGCAACCCCACGATGCTAATTTGCTGACGCGGGCGTCAGAACATGCGCAGCTATCGCACGCGACGAACGCTATGGCCATCCCCGGCAGTCTGCGGCTAAGCCTGACCACCAGCTGGCTGTCGCTAGCCGGGCGGGCGCAGCACTGGGCTCTGCAATCGATGGGTTGACACTGCGCCTACCCGTCAAAGACCCTGCTGACGCAGCCAGCTGTCGATCCGCTCGGCAACCTGCTCCCAGCCGGCTTCGAGCATCATGTTGTGCCCCATCGACGCGAAGAACTTCGCCTCGGTGCGGTAGGCGCGACCCGTCGCGAGTACCTCATCCCGGGTCACCGCACCGTCCTCGGCAGCGCCTAGCACCAGCAGGGGGGTGTGTACCCGTGCCGGCCGGGGCAACCTCACCAGCCCATCGAGCCCGGCCCGGGCGCTTTCCTCCTGGAGCTTCCCGGCGTAGCGGCGTACCACCGCTTCGGGGGTGGATGCACAGAAGAACCGCTCCCGGGCGAGCTCGGGTGTGCTGACGTAGGGCAGCGATTTTCCGGTGGCGGTGAGCTTGGCGAAGTGCCACGGGTGGCGCTTGACCCAACGCAACCCCGACCGGAGATAACCCTGCGGCGGCATGGACGCCATCAACACCCCCGCCGGCAGCTCGCGGTGTTCCAAATATTTCTGCACCAGAACCCCACCCATCGAGTGGCCGATCAGCACCGGAGGTGCGGCCAGCGCGTCAGCGGCCACCTTCACGTCGGTTACGAAGTCTTTCAACGACAGGTTGCGCAACTTCTTGTCGGTCGGGCTGCCGCCGTGTCCCCGTAGACTGACCGCCAGC
>CAXMSM010000059.1:0-4359 GCA_964195655.1 uncultured Gammaproteobacteria bacterium
CTGACGTTCGCCGAGCTGCGGGCAGAGGTGAGGCAGGCCGCCGCATCGATAATCGACCTGGGTGTCCAGGCCGGCGACCGTGTCGCGATCTGGTCGCCCAACACCTGGCATTGGGTGGTGGCGTGCCTGGCCACCCACTACGCCGGCGGTGTGCTGGTCCCCCTCAACACGCGCTACACCGCCAGTGAAGCCACCGACATCCTGGCCCGTACGGCCGCGCCACTGCTCTTCGTTTCCGGCGAGTTCCTGGGCATGAACAAGGCCGACAACCTCGACCGCGAAGCTCTGCCCGCCCTGCGCCACATCGTGCGTATCCCGATCGAGAACGCCGAAGGCACATGGGATGAGTTCGTCGCAAGTGGCACCGACGAGAAAGCCGCAGCCGCGGTAGATGCCCGCGCCGCAGCGGTCAGCCCCGGAGACGTCTCCGACATCCTGTTCACCTCGGGCACCACCGGCCGCAGCAAGGGCGTGCGGTGTGCGCACCGCCAGTCACTGGACGCCTCCGCGGCATGGGCGGCGTGCGGGAAACTCACCAGTGATGACCGCTATCTGTGTATCAACCCGTTCTTCCACAACTTCGGCTACAAGGCCGGCATTCTGGCCTGCCTGCAGACGGGCGCGACGCTGATCCCTCAGCTCACATTCGATCCGGCGCAGGCCATGCAGGCGGTCCAGGACCACCGCATCACCGTATTGCCCGGCCCTCCGACGATCTACCAGACGCTGCTCGACCATCCCAGTCGCGGCGACTACGACCTGAGATCGTTGCGGTTCGCGGTCACCGGAGCGGCCACGATCCCCGTGGTGCTGATCGAGCGGATGCAGAACGAACTCGACATCGACACCGTCCTCACCGCGTACGGGCTCACCGAGGCGAGCGGTTTCGGCACCATGTGCCGAGCCGACGACGACGCCGTTACCGTCGCCACCACATCGGGACGCCCGATCGCGGATTTCGAGCTGCGGATAGCGGGGGCCAGCGGCGCCGGAACAGGGGAAGTTCTGCTGCGCGGACCTAACGTGATGCTGGGCTACTTGGATGACCCCGAGTCCACCTCGGCGGCGATCGAAGACGGCTGGCTACACACCGGTGACATCGGCGAACTGGACGACGCGGGAAACCTGAAGATCACCGACCGGCTCAAGGACATGTACATCTGCGGCGGCTTCAACGTGTACCCCGCTGAGATCGAGCAGGTGCTCGCGCGCCTCGACGGCGTCGCCGAAGTAGCGGTGATCGGGACGCCTGACGAGAGGCTCGGCGAAGTCGGCAAGGTGTTCGTGGTCGCACTACCTGGGATCGAGCTCGACGCGAAGACCGTCATCGACTACACCCGAACCCATCTCGCCAACTTCAAGATTCCGCGGTCGGTGGAGTTCCTCGACGCGCTGCCACGCAACCCCGGCGGCAAGGTGGTCAAGCCCCGGCTTCGTGACCTCACCAAACGCACGGAAAGGGCTTGAGTTGGACCTGAACTTCGACGAAGCCACGCGTGAATTCCGCGACGAGGTGCGCGACTTCCTTGCGACGAATACGGGTTCGTTCCCGACCAAGTCCTACGACACCGCAGAAGGGTTCGAACAGCACCGTCGGTGGGACGAGGTACTTTTCGACGCCGGGTTGTCGGTGATCACCTGGCCGGAACGCTATGGAGGCCGCGACGCGACGCTGCTGCAATGGGTCGTATACGAAGAGGAGTACTTCCGCGCCGGTGCGCCGGGACGAGCTAGCGCCAACGGTACGTCGATGCTGGCGCCCACCCTATTCGCGCACGGCACCGAAGAGCAGCAGGTGCGGATCTTACCGAAAATGGCTAATGGTGAGGAGATCTGGGCACAGGCCTGGTCGGAGCCCGAATCGGGAAGCGACCTGGCATCGCTGCGTTCTACGGCGACCAGGGCCGATGGGGGCTGGCTGCTCAATGGGCAGAAGATCTGGAGTTCACGGGCGGTGTTCGGCGAACGGGCCTTCGGTCTGTTCCGCTCCGACCCCGAAGCCCAACGCCATAAGGGACTTACGTACTTCATGTTCACTTTGGAGGCCGATGGGGTCACCGTGCGGCCAATCGCCCAACTCGGCGGCGACACCGGGTTCGGCGAGATCTTTCTCGACGACGTGTTCGTTCCCGACCATGACGTCATCGGTGGTGTGCACGAGGGCTGGCGCGCGGCCATGAGCACATCGAGTAATGAGCGTGGGATGTCACTTCGCAGTCCCGCGCGATTTCTGGCCCCGGCGGAACGACTTGTGGCGCAATGGAAAGCCAATCCCGACCCCATATTCACCGATCGCGTCGCTGATGCATGGATCAAGGCCCAGGCCTACCGGCTGCACACCTTCGGCACCGTTACCCGGTTGGCCAACGGCGGTGAGTTGGGTGCGGAGTCGTCGGTGACCAAGGTGTTCTGGTCGGACCTCGACGTCGCGCTCCACCAAACAGCCTTGGATCTACACGGCGCTGACGGTGAACTCGCCGGCTCGGCGACCGATGGCCTACTGTTCGCGCTGGGCGGCCCGATCTACGCGGGTACAAACGAAATTCAGCGCAACATCATCGCCGAGCGGCTCCTGGGCCTGCCCCGAAAGTAGACGATTGTGAACTTTGAGATCGACGAACAGCAACGTGACTTCGCGGCCAGCATCGACGCTGCGCTGGGCACCGCCGATCTGCCCGGCGCCGTTCGAGCGTGGGGCGAAGGTGACACCGCCCCCGGATATAAAGTCTGGGCTCAACTGGCAGATCTTGGCGTGACGGCACTGATGGTGCCCGAGAGGTTCGACGGAATCGATGCCCACCCGGTCGACCTCATCGTGGCGATGGAGCGGATCGGCCGCTGGTGTGTCCCAGGGCCGGTGGCAGAATCTATTGCGGTCGCCCCAGTCCTGCTCGCTGGCCGGGACGAATGGGCTGAGCGCAGTGCTGCCCTCGCATCCGGCGAACTTATGGCGACGGTGGCATTGCCACCGTTGGTACCCCGCGCGGTGGACGCCGATAAATCCGGTCTGATCCTGCTCGCAGAGGATGGGCAGGTACGCGACGGCGCGATGGGTGACAGGCACGAATCCATCGATGTCAGCCGACACCTGTTCGACGTCAATGTATCCGGTGACCCACGGTCGGCCGATGTCGCGCGAGCCTTCGAGTTCGGCGCGTTGGCGACAGCCGCCCAGCTGGTGGGGGCCGGCCAGGCGATGCTTGACGCTGCGGTCGAATATGCCAAGCAGCGCAGCCAGTTCGGCAACGTAATTGGTAGCTATCAGGCGATCAAGCACAAGCTCGCCGATGTGCTGATCGCGATCGAGTTGGCGCGACCGTTGGTCTACGGGGCCGCACTGGCGCTGGCTCAATCTGGTGGGGAAGCATCAGTCTCCACCGCCCGCGACGTCAGCGCCGCCAAGGTCGCTGCGGCCGACGCCGCCCTGCTGGCCGCGCGTTCTGCGCTGCAGACTCACGGTGCCATCGGATTCACCCAGGAGCACGATCTGTCCCTGCTGCTGGTACGGGTGCAGGCGTTGCGGCCCGCGTGGGGAGACCCGACCTGGCACCGGCGGCGATTACTGGAGGCCCTGACCGCATGAGTGAAGAACGCGAACTGCTGCGCGACACCGTCGCTGCGCTCGTTGAAAGACACGCGTCACCAGGGGCGGTGCGTGAAGCGATGAGTTCGGCGCGGGGGTACGACGAGTCGCTCTGGAAAATGCTGTGTGAACAAGTCGGCGCCGCGGCCCTGGTAGTGCCCGAGGAACTAGGTGGCGCGGGCGGCGAACTGGCCGATGCCGCGGTTGCGCTGGAGGAACTGGGCAAGGCTCTGGTGCCCACCCCTCTACTGGGGACCATGCTGGCGGAGCTGGCGCTGTTGTCGGCCGACGAACCCGACCGCGATGCGCTCCAGGCGCTCGTGGAAGGTTCCTCGATCGGCGCAGTGGTCTTTGATCCGGGCTACGTCGTGAACGGCGACGTCGCCGATGTCGTGATCGCCGCCGACGGTGACGCCCTCACGCGTTGGACATCATTCACCGTCGATGGCGCGGTCTCGATGGATCCGACACGCCGGCTGGCCCGGGTGGTAGGCACGCAGAGCGCCATGATCGGACCAGATCCCGGCTTGGTGGACGTCGCGGCGATCCTGCTGGCCGCCGAACAGATCGGCGCGGCAGCGAGGTGTCTTGATCTCACCGTGCAGTACACCAAGGACAGGGTGCAGTTCGGCCGCCCGATCGGCAGCTTCCAGGCGCTCAAACACCGGATGGCCGATCTCTACGTCGCGGTGCAATCGGCGCGGGCGGCGAACTGGCCGATGCCGCGGTTGCGCTGGAGGAACTGGGCAAGGCTCTGGTGCCCACCCCTCTACTGG